>CALURR010000035.1 GCA_944323195.1 Candidatus Gastranaerophilales bacterium | reverse complement strand
GTAACAATTGTAGTTGTAAAAAATGTAAGGATAAATTTGGAGCAAATTGTACAAGTTGTGATACAAAGCAGTGCTTAAGCTGCGGATTAGGATATGAGCTTTCAAGTGATCCAAGCTCAAGTGCTGCATGTAAGGAATTTTCTTGTTCTGATGATGTCACAATGAAAATTGGAAATTTATGTGTAACTAAATATAATATTGGAGATCATCCGAAGTTGCCTAGACCGGCAGGGGTACCAGTACATGCGGTCAAAAAAATTGTGGTGGGAGTTGTATGCTTACAGGCGCTACTTCAGGCACTTGTAATAATGATTATGGTGATTATTCAGGATGTAACAGAACATTATGTGCAAGCATAAATACTGGAAAATTTGTATGTGAAGCACTAACATATGGAGGAAAAGTTTGGAGACTGCCTACTTCTGATGAAGTGAATAACTGGCTTGCTTATTCTGTAAACAAAGGTAGTAATGGTTTGCAATTATGTAACGAGGAAGCTGGTTACGGTGCACCACAATGCAGAAAAACTGATGGCTGTGGAAAATCATTAATCGGATATGCTTATTGTGCAGCTTCTGTTATTATTTCAAGCACCTCAGAATTTGAATTTTCAGGTGTAAATTGGGGTGAGCCATCTGTTTCGCCGGGCGGAGCTTCTCTCCGATGCGTATCCGAGCTATAAACTTTATGTTATTTTTTGTGTTTTGATATCTGGGGCTTATGCCCCATTTTTTTATACAACAATGCCCAAATTCAATTGGGCATTGTTGTTAGTTTAAAATATTTATTCCTCATTTAAAGATAACACCGCCATGAATGCCTCTTGCGGAATTTCAACTCTACCTACTGATTTCATGCGTTTTTTACCACGCTTTTGCTTTTCTAAGAGTTTTCTTTTTCTTGAAATATCGCCACCATAGCATTTATCTAAAACTGATTTTCTTAAAGCTTTAATGTTTGTTCTAGCTATAACTCTACCGCCGATTGCAGCTTGAATTGCAACCTCGAACATTTGTCTTGGAATGATTTCTTTAAGTTTATTTGTTAATTTTTGACCAATATTATAAGCGCTATCTTTATGACAAATAACTGAAAGTGCATCCACTATTTCATTCGCTAATAAAATATCCATTTTAACCAAATCGGATTTTTTATAGTCACAAAATTCATAATCTAGTGATGCATAACCACGAGAACGAGATTTTAACTGATCATAAAAATCTGTAATAACTTCAGATAGTGGCAATTGATATTCTAAATTAACCCTAATGTCGTCAATATATTGCATATTGATAAAAATACCTCTTTTGTCTTGACATAGTTCCATCAAAGTTCCAACATAATCATTAGGGGTAAAAATATTAACTCTAACATAAGGCTCTTCAATGTATTCACGATATTGTGGAGCCGGAAGCTCGGCAGGGTTATCAATTTCAACCATTGACCCATCTGTTTTATAGACTCTATAAATAACAGAAGGTGCAGTAGTGATTAAAGACAGGTCATATTCACGTTCTAAACGTTCTTGTGCTATTTCCATATGAAGCATACCAAGAAAACCGCATCTAAATCCAAAACCAAGCGCATTAGAAGTTTCAGGTTCATAAGTTATAGAACTATCTGATAATTTTAATTTTTCCAATGCCTCTTTTAATTCTTGATAATCTTCATTATTAACCGGATATAAGCCTGAAAATACCATTGGTTTTGCTTCTTTATATCCTTCTAGAGCCTCTTGTGCCGGATTTTCGACATGCGTTATTGTATCTCCAACAAATCGGGTTATTTCTTTAATAGAACCTGCAAAATATCCAACTTCGCCTGTCTTTAGCTCTTGAACTTGGTTTCTGTGTGGATTTAAAAATCCTAGTTCAATAACTTCAAACTCTCTTCCTGTTGCCATGAACTTAATTTTGTCACCAAGTTTAATTGAACCATCTACAACCTTGAAAAAGCATATTGTGCCTAAATAAGCATCATAAGCACTATCAAACACCAATGCTCTTAAAGGTTTATCAGATGTATCAAGAGGAGCTGGAATATATTTTACAATCGCTTCCAAGACATTTTCAATACCTTGGCCGGTTTTTGCGCTAACCGGAATTGCCATTGAAGCATCGATTCCTAAAACATCTTCAATTTCTTTTTTAACTCTTTCAACATCTGCTGAAGGTAAATCAATTTTATTTATAACAGGTATTATTTCAAGATTTTGCTCCATTGCAAGATAAACATTGGCTAATGTTTGAGCTTCAACACCTTGAGTAGCATCAACAATTAATAATGCACCTTCGCAAGCAGCAAGAGAGCGAGATACTTCGTATGAAAAATCGACGTGCCCGGGGGTATCGATTAAATTTAAAATATAGTCTTTGCCATCCTTGCTTTTATAGTTCATTTTGGCAGCATTTAATTTTATCGTAATACCACGCTCACGCTCAATATCCATTGTATCAAGCAGTTGATCTTGCATTTCTCTTTTTGAAATCGTATCTGTTGCTTCTAATAATCTATCAGCCAAAGTTGATTTACCATGGTCAATATGAGCTATTATGCTAAAATTTCTAATATTTTCAAGTTTTTTCATAGAATTTATTATACAATAAACATATGTTTATAAAAATTATTTTTTCATGCTTGAAAATATTTTTTGAGCACCGTAAAATAAATACTATAAGATATTATCACTAAAAGGGAAAAACAATGAAAAAAGGTATTCACCCAGATTACAAAAAAACAACTATAAAATGTGTATGTGGAAATGAAATTGAAACTGGTTCAGTTGAAGAAAACATCACAGTTGAAATTTGTAACGCTTGCCATCCTTTCTATACAGGAAATCAAAAAATCCTAGACTCTGAAGGAAGAGTTGAAAGATTTAAAAAACGTTACGAAAAAAAATAGTTGCAAAGTAAATTTGGCTGGCTTATTACCAGCCAAAAATTTATATAAATTTTATCAGATAGCAGGAGTAAATTATGCCTAAAACAGCTTTGGAAGTATCGCTTATTTCAATACCAGATAATCTTTTAGATGTAATTTACACTGCTTGCAGAACTTGTTACAGTCCTGATGGGGCTGTTGATATTTATGAGAAAATCACTGATGATACTGATAAGAAATTAAACCTTATAAAAAGAGTTATTTCGTCAGGTCATTATTCTACTATTGAGCATATTCAAGTTACATTTGCAATTAATAACATCTCGAGGGCTGCAACTCATCAACTCGTTCGTCACAGGCACATGAGCTTTTCTCAAAAGTCCCAAAGATACGTAAAAGAAAAAGGTGAGTTTGATTTTATAATCCCTGCTGCAATTGAAGCAAATAAAGATTTATGTGAAAAATTTTTAAAACACATGAATATGACTGCTGATTTATATCAAGAATTTATTGAAAATGGCATTAAAAGTGAAGATGCAAGGGCAATATTACCTAATGCAGCCGCAAGTTCTATGGTTGTCAGCTTAAATTTAAGAGAATTAATACATCTTGCTAATTTAAGGTTATGCACAAGAGCTCAGCTTGAAATAAGATTGGTTGTTAAAAGAATGTGTGCTCTTGTAGAAGAAAAAGAACCTTGGTTAAAAGAGCATTTAGTTCCTAAGTGTGAGCGCCTTGGTTATTGCGATGAAGATAAGTCATGTGGAAGGATGAAAACAAAAAATGGATAATTCTATGTTTGAAAAAGTTGAAAAGATAGAAAAGAAATACCAAGAACTTGGTGTTACTTTGTCTAAGCCAGAAATTATCCAAGATTATGAAAAATTTCGTGATTTATCTAAACAAAGAAAAACTATGGAAGAAACCGTAAATATATATTATCAATATAAAGCCGCGGTGGATGCAATAAATGAGGCAAAACAAATGCTTCATGGTGAAAAAGACACTTCCATGAGGGAATTTCTTAATAATGAAATCAACTCAAATGAACAAAAAATATCTGACTATGAACATCGTTTAAAGGTTTTATTATTGCCAAAAGATCCAATGGACGAAAAAGATATTATGCTTGAAATCAGAGGTTCAGCAGGCGGCGATGAGGCTAATATATTTGCAGGCGATTTGATGAGAATGTATCTTAGATATGCCCAAGCAAAAGGCTGGCAAACAAAAATCCTTTCAATAAACGAATGTGAAGCGGGAGGAGTTTCTGAAGTTGTAATTTCTGTTAAGGGCGGAGATGACATTTATTCAAGATTAAAATATGAATCCGGCGTGCACAGGGTGCAAAGAGTTCCGCAAACAGAATCACAAGGCAGGGTTCATACATCAACTGCAACGGTTGCCGTAATGCCTGAAGTTGATGATGTTGAAATTGAACTAAATATGAATGATATTGAAATAACAACAGCTCGTTCCGGTGGTGCCGGCGGTCAAAACGTAAATAAAGTTGAAACTGCTGCCAGAGTATTTCATAAACCCACAGGTATAATGATTTTTTGTACCGAAGAACGTTCTCAGCTTCAAAACAAAGAACGAGCTTTGCAAATTTTAAAAGCTAAGCTTTACGATATGGAAGTTCAAAAGCAAATGCAGGAAGTAACCGACTTAAGACGTTCTCAAGTTGGTACTGGCGATAGAAGCGAAAGAATCAGGACGTACAACTTCCCTCAAGGCAGGTTAACTGATCATAGAATAGGTCAAAATTTCGACGTTAGAGAGGTTATTGAAGGTAATTTAGATAAACTGATTGATGCACTTGTTGAATATGACCAAAAAATAAAACTTGAAAAATTGGCTGAAATTGAAGAATAATTTTTATCAAATATATTTAAAAAGAGTAGAATTTAATTTCTACTCTTTTTAAATTGAAAATATATCTTTAATATCTTGATATGTTAGAGATTTTACGATATTTCTATCAATTGATATTACGCTATCAACAAGCGAACGTTTTTTGGATTTAAGAGCTTGGATTTTTTCTTCAACAGTATTTTTAGTTATCAAGCGATATACAAATACTTTTTTAGTTTGACCAATACGATAAGCTCTATCTGTTGCTTGATCTTCAACAGCAGGATTCCACCATGGGTCATAATGAATTACATAATCGGCTCCGGTGAGATTTAAACCAGTTCCACCTGCTTTTAGAGATACTAACATAATAGGTATTGTTGGATCGTCGTTAAATCTTTCTACAACGGCTTGTCTATCTTTTGTCTTACCTGATAAATATTCGTGTTTAATACCTTTCTTTTCAAGCCATGCTTGGATAATATCAAGCATGCCGACAAATTGCGAGAATAATAAAATTCTATGTTTTTCTGAAATTATTTCTTCAAGCATTGATTGTAGCTGCTCAAATTTACCTGATTCATTAATTCCTAACTTGCCTTCTTTGTCATATAAGCGAGGATGACAACAAATCTGTCTTAATCTTAGTAATGCGGAGAAAATCGACATTCTTGATTTTTCTAAACCAACTGTTTCAATTGATTTAAATAATTCTTCTTTAGTTGAATCAAGCACTTGCAAATATAAATCTTTTTGTTCAGGTGTGAGCTCGCAATAAGCAACTGATTCAATCTTGTCTGGTAAGTCTTTTGCGACATCACGCTTCATACGTCTTAAAATAAATGGATAAATTTGAGATTTTAAGCGTTTTTGTACTTCTGTGTCTTCATTTTCAACTATTGGGGTAACAAATCTATGAGTAAATTCATTTGTATCAAACAAAAATCCTGGCATTAAAAAGTCAAACACAGACCATAATTCTTCAAGTTTATTTTCAATTGGGGTACCTGAAAGCGCAAGTCTATGTTTTGAGTTAAGCATTTTACATGCTTTTGAAGTTTGGCTTTGATAATTTTTAATATTTTGAGATTCATCTAAAATAACATATCTGAATTGCTCTTTTTTTAGTTCTTCTATATCGCGTCTGACAAGCGCATAACTTGTTATTACGACATCATATTTTGATATTTCAGAAAACTTTTTCTTTCTTTCTGTACCTGATAGGGTAATATATTTTAAATTTGGTGCAAATTTTTCAATTTCTTTTTCCCAGTTAAACACAACGCTGGTTGGGCAAACAACAAGACTTGGTTCTTTTTGGTCCTTTTCTTTTGCTTTTTGTAAAAGAGCAAGTGTTTGAACAGTTTTGCCTAAGCCCATATCATCTGCCAGAACACCGTTTAAGCCGTATTTATATAAAAACCAAAGCCAACTAAAACCTTTTAATTGATATTCACGTAAATCTGCTTTTAGGGATTTTGGAAGCGTTGTAGTATCAAGAGTTGAAAAAGTTGATATTTCTTTCCAGAATTTAGAAAAACTGCGGCTCATTTTTAAGGTTATGCCCATTTTTTCCATTTCAGAAACTACACCGGCACGATACGTTTTAACAATATATTTTTCTTCATCGTTTTTATAAACATCATAAGTGTTAAATGATTTCAAAAGTGAAAAAATATCATCAACAGGAATTGAAACCTGACCGCCTTGGGGGATGTTGTAATATTTAGCACCTTCATATGTTAAATCAATGATTTTTTCAAAGTCGACGTCTTTATCGTCAGCCAAACCTTTTAATTTAATTTCAAATTTATCTGTTCCATCTTGAGAAAAATCAATATCAGCTATTAATTTAAGCCCTTTTTTGTTTAGCTTATAAAATGATAAATCATCTTTTTCTATAAATTCCCAGCCATCTCCTGCTTTTGAAATATAGTAATTATAAAAATCAATTGCATATTCTTTATCCAGTGCAAGATTATTTGATTGAACAGGTGCAAATCTGCAAGCTAAAAGCATTTGATATGCAGCTTGCTCATATGCCATATCTCTTTTAATCCAATATAATAAATCTTTTTGAGGATCTTTAATTGTAACATAAGGACTTTTGTACTGTTTTTGATATGGAACTCTAACACCATCATATTCAAACTCTAAAGACGCTTTAAGAGACTGGTCATAATCAACTCCAAGTTCAACAATGCACTTGGGAGGACGTTTCTCAAATGTCAATTTTTCCATTTCTTCTGACATATTTACAGTCATTACTTCTTTTAGTTTTGGAAGTTCTTCATAAACAAATTTTCCTCCATCAGCATCTTTAATATCAGAAAAACTTGCCTTAGTAAGATTTTGAGGAACAACACTAACTGAAGCATCTGTTTGGAAAATTACGTCTTTGTATCTGCCCCATTTTAATTGTCGAGAAAAATATCTAACTTCCTCAAAAGGATAAATTTCATCTATATCATTTCTTTTCCAATAAAGGCTCAACAAAACATTTCCAACATAAGAAACATTAACATCCAGACACAAATTCCAAATCGAATCGCTAAAGCGAATTTTCTTATGTGTTTTAGCATCAATTACATCATCCATTTTGGATAACATTTTAAAAAATTCATCAAATTTATTTATTTGAATATCGTACCAACCTGATTTTTTATCAAGCCTTGATTGGCTTAGAAGCATTTTGAACATTACGACTTCTAGTTTTTGCGAATTGTTTAGTTCAAAATTTTCTTCCTCTCTTTGCCTTTGGATTATTTGCTTAAATACGGCTTCTAAATCTCTTATAACTTTTTTAGTATGCCTATTCATAACAAGAATAGAAAAGAAATTTTGTCTTCTTTTGGGATTAAAATGAAAAATAAAGTCTCCCATAGGGTTTTCATTCATGGGTAATTCTTCATCAATTAAGTTTGGCTCTATATCGAATTTTTCGTATAAATATTCATCCCAAAAATGATTTTTTAAAGATGCAAAACCAAGCGCAACAACATGTTTGCACCATGGCTCTTCCAAAGGACAATTGCATGTTGGTTTTGCGCCTGCTTTTGTAAACTTAATACCTGTTTCGTAATATGGTTTGAAATTACCCTTGACTTTTGCTCTGACGATATTTTCGTTGAACTTCAAATCATCGACTAATCCCTTTTGGAAAGTTTCATAGCCTCGTCTATAAGAACCAGGTTTAGAATTATCTTTTAAATATTTATTATTAAACGTGTATTTCACAAATTATCCGTGATAAACTACTTGAATCATACAATTAGCACTTAAAACTTAAAACCATACCAGATTATTCCATCCAGTGCCGGTAATTATAAAATAGCACCAATTAACTTAAATTGCAAGTAATTATTTTAAATAATAAGTCATACTTACGTTTGCTCTTGCGTTAATAGAGCCGGGATGAATTGTTTCAATAGAACTTCCCATAGACGATGAATCCATTGCTTTTTCTAATGAAGCATTTAAAAAACGCGGTTGAACGTAATTTGTAGTTAATGAGCAATATGGATTAATATTTTTAACTTTTAAAATTTCGCTTCCGGAAGCCTTAGCCACAACTTGAGCTCGGTTTTTAGCCATGTTGATAGCTGATGTAATTAATTGATTACATTCTTTTTCACCATCTTCTATTGAAAAATCTACACTATCAACCATTGTAACGCCGTTATCAAGTGCAATTTTGATAATTTCAGATACTTTATTTAAATCCTTAAGTTTTACTTCAAATCCATTTGTAACTTGGAATTTTTGAAATATGCTTGACTTATCTTTATTTGCGTAAACATTATTTACCCTAAAAGCAATAGTTTTTACTGACTCATTTTGATTTAAATTCTGTTTAATTTTTGTAATTACATCATTAACAATTTTGTCGTTTTTTTGTTTAATATCTTCTAAATTTGACCCTGTGTTTTCAACATAAAATCTGATTTTAGCTGTGTCAGGCGAAACTTCTTTATTAATTTGAGCATCAGTAGTTAATGTTGATTCCTGTGCAAATGTATTAACATTTAATGACATAATAGCTAAAAATAAAGCTAAAAGAGCGAATTTTTTATTCATTATATTCTCCTTTTAAAATACTAATTAACTCATCTTCGTTTAAAATTTTTATATTTAACTGTTGTGCTTTTGTTGCCTTTGAGCCGGGATTAGCTCCTACAACAACGTAGTTTGTATTTTTTGATACACTGTTAGGAGTTTTTGCTCCTAATTCTTTTAGTTTTGCTTGCGCTTCTTCTCTAGACATTGTATCAAGAGTTCCTGTTATTACAAAACTTTTACCTTTTAATCTTAAATCTTGTATTCCGTTGTATTTATTTTTAATTTTTACACCAAGTCGCAACATTTCATCAATCATTTCCAGATTTGTTTTGTCAGAAAAATATTTGATAATACTTTCAGCCATTTTAACGCCAATACCTTCTATTGAAGATAAATCTTCGTATGTTGCTTGTTTAAGAGCGTTAATATCGATAAAATGCTGCGCTAAAATATCACTCGATTCTTTACCAACAAATCTAATTCCAAGTGCATTAATAAATTTTGAAAAAATACAATTTTTTGAATTTTTTATAGCATTGAGCAGATTGTTTGCCGATTTATCTTTTATTAAATCCAATGTTAATAATTGCTCAAGTGTTAATTTATATAAATCAGAAGGTTTTAGAACATATTTTTTTTCAACCAATTGTTCGATAATACTTTCGCCAAATCCATCAATATCCATAGCTTGTTTTGATACAAAATACTCTAATCTTCCTTTGATTTGCGCTTTGCAATTTTCCTTGTTAGGACAATATATTCCTACTTCATTTTCTACCTCAACAAGTTTTGTATTACAACAAGGGCAATGAGTTGGAAGCACAATTGGAGTTGATTTATTTGTTTTTCTGGATTTAACAACTTTTGGGATAATTTCAGCTGCTTTTTTAATTAAAACTTCATCATTTAAATTTATATTCAATCTTTTGATTTCATCAAAATTATACATAGAAGCTCTTGAAACAATACTACCTGAAAGATTTACAGGTGTAATATTTGCAACCGGAGTTATAATTCCGGTTCTGCCCACACTAAATTCGACACTATTTAAAGTAGACCAAACTTCTTCAGGCGGAAATTTAAATGCAGTTGCCCATTTTGGCGCGCGTGCTGTAAAACCTAATTCATTTTGTTTTGCAAAAGAATTAACCTTAATTACAACGCCATCAGTTGCATAATTAAGAGTTTTTCTATATTCCTCCATATCTGAGCAAAATTTTATTGCTTCATCAATATTTTGACATTTTCTATAGTTGTTAACTTTAAAACCAAGCTTCTTGCAAAAATCCATAGCATCCGAATGTGTTAAGACATTGTATTTTTTATCAATAATTGCAGCATAAATAAATATTGATAAATCACGCATAGCTGTGATTTTAGGATCAAGTTGTCTTATTGAACCTGCTGCAGCATTTCTTGGATTTGCAAAAGTCTTTTGATTGTTTTTAATTTGGTTTTCATTTAGCTTTTCAAATGAGCTAACCGGCATATAGATTTCGCCTCTAACCTCAATATCAATAGCTTGAAATAATTTTAGGGGAATTGCTTTAATAGTTTTTAGATTATTTGTGATGTCTTCGCCAATTACTCCATCGCCGCGAGTTAATCCTCTTTTAAAAATACCGTTTTCGTAAATCAGACTAATTGCAAGTCCATCTATTTTAAGTTCACTTACAAGTTCAATATCATCAAAAGTATTTTCTAATAAACTCAATTGCGTTGTTTTATGTTCGCCAACATCTTTTAAAACTCTTTGATAC
Organism: Candidatus Gastranaerophilales bacterium; assembly: GCA_944323195.1. Taxonomy (GTDB): domain Bacteria; phylum Cyanobacteriota; class Vampirovibrionia; order Gastranaerophilales; family Gastranaerophilaceae; genus RUG14156. Next base: position 16,959 of record CALURR010000035.1, on the reverse strand, counting down.
CATTGGCGCAATTCGTCATAATTATTTGAATTGTCAAGGCTATACAATCTTACTTTATGTGCAACTTGCTCAAATTTTTCGCTAATTCCGCCAACTCTTTGAGTAGGGCTATCGGGGGTAATTAACGAAGGATTTTGTTCTTCAAGCTCCTTTAATTCTCTAAATAATTTATCATATTCCCAATCTTCTAGTTCAGGGTTATCCTCAACGTAATACTTATAAGAATTAAGCTCAATTATTTTGCGTAATTTTAATATTCTATCTTGTATATCCATGGTAATTATTTTAATATAAACCTATGAGTATAATCAAATTATTAACAAAAAAGCTCGAAAGAACTATTTTTACTACGCCATCACATAACCAAAAGCCTATTTTTTCACAAGAGTATGCTTCTTTTTATAAACATGATTTTTCAGAAATTGATGGTTTTGATAATCTTCAAAATCCTGTTAATTCTATTTTAATGGCTCAGGGTATTGTTTCAGATATTTTAAAAACGAAGCAGTCTTTTTTTGTTGTTCAGGGTGCCACAACTGCAATTTTGGCTGCAATGAAAACATTAATAAATCCCGCCGACAGAGTTTTAGTTGCAAGAAATTGCCACAAATCAGTATACAATGGTCTTATATTAACAGCAGGCATGGTTGATTGGTTTGTACCTGAAACCGATGAAAAATGGGGAATATATACAACTATTGACCCTAAAAAACTTGAATCAACTTTAGAACTTAATCAATACAAAGTTTTCATTATGACATCGCCAACATATGAAGGAATTAATTCAAATATAGCCAAAATATCTGAAATTTGTAAAAAACATGATGTTTATTTAATTGTTGATGAGGCACATGGAGCATTATATAACTTTTCTGATAAATTACCAAAAACGGCAATTGAGCAAGGTGCAGATGTTTCGGTTAATTCATTGCATAAATCTGCAGGGGCACTTAATCAAACTGCAATATTGAATATTTCTGCAAATATAAAAAATATTCATACAACTGCATTTCAAAATTCTCTAAATTTATTTCAAACAAGTTCGCCCTCATATCCTTTGTTGGCTAATATTGAAGCATGTATAAACTATCTAAACTCTAAAAATGGAATAAAAGATATTGAAAATTTAATTTTAGAAATTGAAAAATTAAAATCTGAGCTAAAAAGGTTTGGAATAATATTTTACGAAGACGATAACCACGACCCTACAAAGATTTTATTAAGGAAAGAAGGAATTTCCGGTTTTGATTTATCTGACACATTGTTTAATGACTTTAATATCGAAGATGAAATGAATAATCAAAACTCATGCTTATATTTAACAGGTATTGGAACATCCAAACAAAAGCTTGAAAAACTTAAAAGTGCATTAAAAAAGGTTAAAACAAATCCATCTTTTGAATTGCAAAATATAGATTTTCAACCATACCCAATTGTAAAAATGCAGCCTGTAAATGCATATAATAAAGATTTTATATATGTTAATAAAAATGATGCTCTTTTAAAAGTGTCTAATAAAATGATTTTACCATATCCTCCCGGAATTGGGCTTTTATACCCAGGGGAAGCAATTCAAAAGTGGCATTTAGACTATTTAAATAATGATGTAGAGATTATAGCTTGAGGTGTATATGAAAAAAAGAGCAATTGTTATTGTTATTGATTCAATGGGTTGTGGTGCAATGCCTGATGCTGCTGAATATAATGATGATTTAACTTGTAATACACTGGTAAATATTGCAAATAAAGAAAATGGCTTAAATGTTCCAAATTTTGAAAAATGGGGGTTGGGCAATATCATTGATATTAAAGGTGTTAAAAAAAACCCAAGCAATATTGCATCATTTGCTAAATTAATGCTTAAATCCAAAGGAAAAGATACCACAACAGGTCATTGGGAAATGATGGGTCTTATTTTAGAAAATCCATTTAAAACCTATTTAAAATTTGATGATGAATTAATAAATGAATTTATTAAACAAACCGATTGCAAAGGTATTTTAGGTAATTATCCGGCATCAGGAACAAAAATTATCGAAGAATTGAATGAAGAACATCAAAAAACCCATTTTCCTATTATTTATACATCCGCTGATAGCGTATTTCAAATTGCTTTAGATATTGATTTAATACCTGTTGAAACACTTTATGAATGGTGTAAAATTGCAAGAAAAATATTAGATGAAAAAAACTGTGGCATATCAAGAGTTATTGCAAGACCCTATAGAGTTGTGAACGGAAAACCAACAAGAATTGGTTCTCTAAGACATGACTATTCAGTTGTGCCACCCAAAGATACCCTACTAAATATTTTAGAAAAAAATGGAAAAAAAGTTCTTGGAATCGGAAAAATTTATGATATTTTTGTTGGTTCCGGTGTAAGTGAAAAAATTCTTACAAAAGGAAATACCGACGGCTTAAATAAAACTCTTGAGGCAATGAAAAATTCTGATGCTGACCTTATATTCACTAATTTGGTTGACACAGATATGCTATATGGGCATAGACGTGACTCCTTAGGTTATAAAAAAGCAATAGAAGAAATTGACACATATCTTGATAAGTTTATAAATGCAATGACAGTAAATGATTTGATAATAATTACAGCTGACCATGGTTGCGATCCTACCTTTAGAGGAACAGATCATACAAGAGAAATGGTTCCATATTTGATGTATTCAAAAAACATCAAACCAAAAAACCTTGGCTTAAAAGATTCACTATCTTATGTTAGTGAAATAGTTAGCGATTATCTTTTAAAATAGTACAAAAAGGAGCCATTTGGCTCCTTAATTATTTAACAACTATATTTACCAATTTATTTGGAACAACGATTACTTTTACAATTGATTTTCCTTCAATTGCTTCTTGAACTTTTATTGAAGTTTTCGCTATTTTTTCAAGTTCATCATTGGATAAACCTTCATCAGCCTCAATTTTATCTTTAATTTTGCCATTAACTTGAACGATTAAAGTAATCGAAGATGATTTTGCTAAATTATCATCATACTTAGGCCACAAAAGGTTATGAATTGAATCTTTTGCGCCTAGCGAAGAATATATTTCCTCGCTCATAAATACACATACAGGTGAGATTAATTTCAACAATGTCAAAAGTGCAAAACTTAAAACATCATAATTGATTTGATTTTCATCTTTGATGTATTCATAAATTGCATTTGTAAATTCACGGTATCTGGATATTACAGTGTTAAATTGGAATTCATTTTCAATATCATTTGTAATTTTCTTGATAGAAATATGAACCTCTCTAACCATATTTTCATCTTTTTTAGATAGTGAATTAAGATCAAAGCTATAATCAAGCTTAATTTTATCTTGGAATTTTGAATACAAGCGATAAACTCTTGAAATGAATTTATAACAACCTTCTACGCCTGCATCAGTCCAGTCAAAATCACGAGCCGGAGGTGAATCAGATAAGATAAACAACCTTGCTGTATCAGCTCCATAGTTTTTATAAATGTCATCAGGATCAACAGTATTACCTTTAGATTTAGACATTTTAGAACCATCTTTTAATACCATACCTTGAGTTAACAAATTTGAAAATGGTTCATCAAAATCCAGTAATCCACAATCTCTTAGAGCTTTTGTGAAAAATCTTGAATATAATAAATGTAAAATAGCATGTTCAATTCCGCCTATATATTGATCAACTGGCAGCCACTTATTAACTTTTTCACGATTAAAACACTCTTTATCATTTCTTGCGTCAGCATATCTCATATAATACCAGCTAGAACACATAAATGTATCCATTGTATCGGTATCTCTTAGAGCTTTTGCGCCGCATTTCGGACAAGTTGTATATTTAAAAGTCGGGCTTGTTTCAATAGGAGATTTGCCCTGAACTGAAAAATCTACATCTTCAGGTAATTTAACAGGTAAATCTTTTTCATCGACTGCAACTTCACCGCAATTAGGACAATACATAATAGGAATTGGAGCTCCCCAATATCTCTGACGAGAGATTAACCAATCTCTTAAGCGATATTGAGTTTTAAAGTCACCAAAACCTTGTTCTTTAGCAAATTGAGTAATTTTATCTCTGGCTTCAGTTGCGCTTATACCGTCAAACTGAGCGCTATTAATTAATGTACCTTTTTCAATATAGCATTTACCTTCTTCAAAACCATCACCAGTGATAACTTGAATCATAGGTAAATCGTATTTTTTTGCAAAATCAAAATCACGTTCATCATGATATGGAACAGCCATAACGGCACCTGTACCATAATCAACTAAAGCATAGTCTGCAACCCAAATAGGACAAACTCTACCTGTAAATGGATTGATGATGTGAGTTCCTAAAGGTACGCCTGTTTTTACTCTTTCGGTTGATAATCTTTCTATTTCAGAAAGTTTTTTAGCATTTTCTCTGTATTGTTTAACTTTTTCAAAGTTTTCAGGAGTTGTTAATTTATCAATATCTTTATATTCAGGAGCAACAACAAGATAGGTTATACCGTATACTGTATCTGCTCTTGTTGTATATACAGGAATTTCAAGACCTTCGATTTCTTTTACTTTAAATTTTAAAATTGCACCTGTTGATTTACCTATCCAATTAGCCTGCATGGTTTTAACATTATCACCCCAGCCTTTAAGTAAATCTAAATCTTTCAATAATTCTTCAGAATAGTCTGTTATTTTCAAGAACCATTGAGATAAATTTTTCTTGGTTACTTCGCTATCACATCTCCAACATTTGCCATCTATAACTTGCTCATTGGCTAATACAGTATGACATTTTTCACACCAGTTAACAGGAGCTGTTTTTTTATAAGCTAAACCCTTTTTGTATAATTGTAAAAATAACCACTGAGTCCATTTGTAATAATCAGGCAAACAAGTTGTAACTTCTCTAGACCAATCAACAGATAAACCAAGCATTTTAAGCTGTTTTTTCATATATTCAATATTATCAAGAGTCCATTTTTGAGGATTTGCACCATGTTGAATTGCAGCATTTTCAGCAGGCAAACCAAAGCTATCCCAGCCCATTGGATGTAATACATTATAGCCTTGAGCTTTTTTAAATCTCGCCACAACATCTGTTATAGTGTAGTTTCTAACATGACCCATGTGTAATTTACCTGATGGATATGGAAACATTGATAGAGCATAATATTTAGGTTTATCAGAATTATCATCTACTTTATATGGATTTGTTTCTTCCCAAATATCAAACCATTTCTTTTCGATTTTTGGTGCAAAATATTCTTTTTCCAACATTTTATATTCCTATTCCCTTATAATTTTAATAATATCGTCTATAGAACTTGTTGTCTTATGAACAACGGCATTAGAATGCTCAATTGCATTTGTAGGATCTTTAAGTCCGTTACCTGTCAAAATACAAACAATTTTTGAGCCATCTTTAATTGTATTTTTATATTTAATTAAGCCTGCAACAGAAGCTATTGAACCCGGCTCAGCAAATATACCTTCGCTGCGAGCTAATAACCTGTATGCATCTAAAATTTCTTCATCGGTCACCATATCAATAGTGCCATTTGATTCTTCTTTGGCTTTTAGAGCATATTCCCAGCTTGCAGGGTTTCCAATTCTAATTGCGGTTGCTATTGTTTCAGGATTATCAACCTTGTGTCCTAAAACAATAGGTGCAGCACCACATGCTTGTATTCCCATCATTTTAGGTAATTTAGAACATTTTTTGTTTTCAAAATATTCTTTATACCCCTTCCAGTAAGCTGTAATATTTCCCGCATTTCCAACCGGAATAAAATGGTAATCAGGAGCATCATCAAGCGCGTCAACAATTTCAAAGGCGCCTGTTTTTTGCCCTTCAATCCTGTAGGGATTAACTGAATTAACAAGTGTTATAGGATATTTTGATGAAATTTCTCTAACAGCATCCAGTGCAGCATCAAAATTTCCATTAATTGCTATAACCTTAGCGCCATACATCATAGCTTGGGATAATTTACCCATAGCAATATGTCCATCAGGAATTAAAACATAACATTTTATTTTTGCTCTGGCTGCATATGCTGCAGCAGAAGCCGAAGTATTGCCTGTTGAAGCGCAAATTATGGCATTTGAACCTTCTTCAACTGCTTTTGTAACAGCCATTGTCATGCCTCTGTCTTTAAAGCTTCCTGTTGGGTTCAACCCCTCATATTTAAAGTAAATTTCCGCATTGATGTTAAGTTCTGATGCTAAATTTTTCGCTTTAATTAAAGGAGTGTTTCCTTCACAAAGGCTTATTATTGGAGTAGAATCACTAACAGGCAAATATTTTCTATATTTATCTATTAAACCTTTATATCTCATATTTACATAACCCTTATTTTATTTTCAACCCTGATATTGCCATCTTTTGAAATCTTTTCAATCATAGAATTTATATCTTTTTCAAAGCAGCTTTCTGTAATAACAATAATAGTTGCATTTGGATTATCTATAACGCCTTTTTGTATTATGCAGGAAAGATTAATTTTAAATTCTCCACATGCAAGGCCTATTTTGCCAATTACACCAGGTTCATTGTTAGCGCTTATTCTTAAATAATAACAATTTTTAGTATTTTCGATACCTATTATTTTTGCATACTCACTATGCTTGCACATAGTCATTGGCAGCACATTTGAATTTCCTTTCAGCTCTGATTTTATAGATAAAATATCACCAACTACAGAACTTGCAGTAGGAAATTGACCAGCTCCCGGACCAACAAACATAACCTTGTCTACAGGAAAACCCGATAATAAAACAGCATTTGTTGCATTCTTAATTTCTGATATTGATTTATCTTTACAAACCAACATAGGATGAACTCTTATATCGAGCATGTCAGAATTATCAACTTTTTTTGCTTGTGCTATAAGTTTAATTTTATAACCCAATTCATCAGCGATTTTAATATCACCTGCAGAAATTTTAGTTATTCCTTCACGATAAATTTTTGTATAATCAATTCTTTTATTGAAAACAATATTTGCAAGTATAGCAATTTTATACATTGCATCATATCCCTCAACGTCGCCCGTTGGGTCGGTTTCTGCGTAACCTAGCTTTTGTGCTTTTAACAGACATTCTTCATATGAAAGATTTTCTTCTTCCATTTTTGTTAGAATATAATTTGTCGTGCCATTTAAAATTCCTGCCACTGAATTAAAATCATTTGCACTTAAACTTGTTTTAATCGGAAGAATAATTGGTATTCCGCCGGCAACAGCGGCCTCATACATTATTACAACATTATTTTCTCTGGCTAAATCAAATAATTCAGCCCCATGTTTTGCTAACAGCTCCTTGTTGGCTGTTACAATATGTTTTTTATTTTTAATTGCTTCAATTATGACATCTTTAACAGCAGTTGAACCTGCAACTTCAACTAAAATATCAATATTAGGATTTTTAGCAATTTCAAATGCATCAGTAGTTATTTGTCTGACATCGACCTCACGTTTTTTTTCCAAACTTTTTACGGCAGCAGCTACAATTTCAATATCATCAAACTTAGATAATACTTTAACCACTCCGCATCCAACGGTACCTAGACCAATTATTCCAATTTTTAATTTATTTTCCATAGGAAAATAATAACATAAATTTATTTTTGTTGTAACATTGTAAATATAAAAGAATATTTTAAGAGGAATATAAAATGAGCGATGAAAAAGTAAGAGTTAGGATTGCACCTTCTCCATCAGGTAATTTACACATAGGAACAGCGAGAACTGCTCTTTTTAACTATTTGTTTGCAAAAAAAACAGGTGGTGAATATGTACTAAGAATTGAAGACACAGATTTAGACAGATCATCTGAAGCATATAAACAAAATATTTTTGATTCTCTAAAAGCTCTAGGTCTTAATTGGGATGAAGGTCCAGATGTAGGAGGACCATATGGCCCATATAAACAATCAGAAAGATTTGATATATATCCAAAATATGCTCAAATGCTCATAGATAAAGGATATGCGTATGAATGTTTTTGCTCTAATGAAGATTTAGACGAAGAGCACAGAATAGCAGAAGAAAAGAAAATTCCATATAAATATTCAAGAAAATGTTTAAATTTAACAAAAGAACAAAAAGATGAACTAAAAGCCAAAGGAATAAAACCCTCAATCAGATTTAAAGTTGAAGCTAAGGAATTAATTTTCAATGATTTAGTTAAAGGTGAATTGAAATTTGATACCGGTTTAATTGGCGATTTTGCAATCATGAAATCAAACGGTACGCCAACATACAATTTTGCTGTTGTAATTGATGATATGTTGATGAAAATTAGCCACGTAATTAGAGGTGAAGACCATATTTCAAACACGCCTAAACAAATTTTGATTTATGAAGCACTTGGCGCTCCTGTTCCAAAATTTGGACACTTAGGAATGATTTTAGCGCCAGACAGAAGCAAGCTATCTAAAAGACACGGTGCAACAGCCGTTTCAGACTTCATTAAAGAAGGATATTTAACTGAAGCTTTATTAAACTTTGTTGCTCTTTTAGGCTGGGCGCCATCAGACGGTGTTGAAATTAAAAATGTTGATGAAATTGCAGCCGACTTTAGAATAAACGAAGTATCAAGCTCTAATTCGATTTTTGAATATGAAAAATTAAACTGGATGAATGGTCAATATATCAAACATATGGATATATCAAAACTTACTGATTTAGCTATACCATTTTTGAATATGTATGATCTAAATAAATACACAAGAAAACAATTAGAACACATTATTGAAGTGACCAGAGAACCGATTACTTTATTAAAAGATTTGGTTAATGACACCCAATATTTCTTTGAAGAACCAAAATACGATGAAGTTGAAGACATCCTAAAAGGTGATGTTGCAAAGGTTGTTCTTCCTAAATTCTTAGCTGACGTTGAAAACTATGATTTCAATAATGAAGCAGATATTCACGATAAATTAGGTGAATTAAGGGCATACTTTAAAGAAAATAACGGTTTTAAACCAAAAGAAACGATGTGGGCTATAAGAAGCGCTCTAACCGGAAGAACAAGGGGTGCCGATATGGTCGCAACAATTCAAATCCTGGGTAAAGATGAAGTAATTAAAAGACTAAAACAATTCATATAAAATAAAAGAGCCTTCCAGAAAGGCTCTTTTATTTATAATAAAAAAATCCTCGCCAAAAAGCGAGGTATTTCTACTTGGTACATAGAAAGGAAGGAAAGGTTAGGAAAAATGTAGGTGTGTGTAAACTTATAAATATGATACAAAAGACTCATTATACATCTTGTATCAGTTGTTAAATACTCCCAAAAATAATCTCATATAATATAAATACCAATATTGAAATTTTTATAACCAAAAAATTAACATTTTTTTCAATTTTACAATTCTTAATAATAGGTTTTACACTTATTCTAACCAGCAAAAATTTATTTATTGCCTTACCTATATTTCAACAATAGTAAAATATACACTTATAAAATGCCTTAAAATCCACACTATATAATAATTTTAGCTGTTTGTAAATTGTGGAATTATATATATAGAGCATACTAATAAAGGCACTAAAGATGATAAATTCAGGGACAGATGACTATTATCGAACCTATCAGGGCGCATATTTTTCAGAGTATTTAGCCAGCAAAGAAAAGCAAGACGCCAAAATTAACTGTATCATCTTTTTATTTGTTTTAACTGTTTTATTAGCTGTTTTAGGAATTTCAAAACCAATATTTGCAAACACCCAGCATATTGAAAATGTAAAATTGGCACAAGATTACGAAAAAGTATATTTACAAGAGAATTTTGAAAAGAACATTAAAAATAAATACGCCGGCTCTTATATTGCATTTCCAAATAAAGGTGTTGCTCATATTAAAAAAATTAAATACATTAATTCTAAACCAATTAAAATAAATATTGTTGAACTAAATACTAATGTAAATCCATATTTAAAAATACAACCACAAATTGCCAGTACAAAATTAAATTCAAAAACAAGCGTTAGGAAAATTGCACAAAAGCAGGGTGCTATTATAGCTATAAATGGAGGATTTTTTAAGCCGCAAACAGGTGTTCCTCTAGGAGCTTTAATGATAAACGGAGAGGTTTTAACAGGCCCAATTTACAACAGAGTTGGAATTGCAATATTTGAAGACAACAACAAAACATATTTCAAAATGGATAATATTGCTTTTGATATTAAAGCATACACTAAAGACACTTCAATCAAGATTGATAATATTAATCAGCCCAGAATGTTGTCAACACATACATTATTATATACACCGATTTGGGGTGCAAAAAGTCCATATGCACCTAAAAACGGCTACAATGTTTTGGTTAGCGGAAATACAATTAAAAAAATTTCCGCTAATCCAATCGAAATAGGGCAAAATGAATTTGTAATATCTGCCCCTAAATCAGTTATTAGTAAAATTGCAAAAAATAACAAATATTTAACCATAGACATACAAATCCCCGATAATATTAAAGGTGCAAAACACATAATCGGTGCCGGACCGTATTTAGTAAAAAATTCCCAGATATATGTTGACGTAAAAACCCAGAAACTTCAGGCAATATCAGGAAAAAATCCAAGGAGTGCAGTAGGATTTAAAAACGATGGTACATTTATAATTGTTACAATTGATGGAAGAGAAAAAACATCTGTAGGAATGACATTATTTGAGCTGGCAAAATTAATGAAAAATATAGGATGTGAATATGCTATGAATTTTGATGGCGGCTCATCAAGTGCAATGTATATAAAGGGTAAAATTGTAAATTCGGCAATTAATTACGAAGGAATAGCCGTTTCAAATGCGTTAACTATATCAGAAATATATCCAAATGAATATCAAATATCCAGCATTAATTCGGATTCATTACAGCTTTAAAAGCATATGGAATGTATTTAATTAAATCACTTGCCAATACACAATATTCACTAATAGCTTTAGATGCAATTTCGCTTGTTAGTCCATGAATATACACAGCGCAACATGCAGCTTGCTCTAATGAAAGCCCTTGAGCGCAAAAACCTGCAATCATTCCGGTTAAAACATCACCACTTCCGGCTTTTGATAAAGCAGAATTACCTGTATGATTAATAAATATTTTTCCATTTGGGACTGAAATAACAGTTTCATGTCCTTTTAATAATACAATGCAGTCAAATTCTCTGCTTGCTTCCCATGCCCATTTTGCCCTATTCTGTTGAATTTCAGTCACATCAACACCCAATAGTCGAGATAATTCCAAAGGGTGAGGAGTAATGATTGAATTTAGAGGAAAAGCAAAACTTTTAGCTTGAGATAACGCATTGATAGCATCAGCATCAATAATAATTGGAGTATATGAGTTTTCATTTTTTTTAATAAAATTCAAAATAAAATCTGCAACACCGCCAACTAAGTTTAAGCCGCAACCAATAGATATAACATCATAATTAGCCAAAGCAGAAACGTATTTAAGTGCGTCTTTTGGAATTGTTCCGTAATTTGATTGCCCTAAATCTAAAAAGGTTAAATCAGGGCACATAGATGAAATTGCATTTATAACATCCGAACAACTGGCAAGCATTGTATAACCAGCTCCGACCCTTAATGATGAAATAGAGCTAAGATAAGCCGCACCGCTAAATTGACTGGAGCCTGCAATATTTAAAACATGTCCATATGTACCTTTATGAGAATTTTGAATTCTCTTAGGTAACAAATTTAAAATAATATCTTTGCCTAAAACTTGAATGTTTGCATTTTGTTGCGACATAAATTTTCTCCAAATATCATTCTAGAACGACATCAAACTGTCTTATAGCTTCGTATGAGGCAATTGCGACAGAATTGGATAAATTCAAACTTCTTGTATTTTTTCTCATAGGAATTGTAGCACAATAATTTGAATTTTTATTTAAAATTTCTTCCGGTATGCCTCTGGTCTCAGGGCCAAAAACAAAAAAATCTCCTTTTTTATATTGAATATTTGTATAAAGCCTGTCAGTCTTGGTTGTAAAATAATAAAAAGTTGATTCATTGTTATCTTGAATTAATTCATCCAATGAATTAACTTGCTCAATTTCTAATTTATCCCAATAATCTAACCCAGCTCTTTTTAGATATTTATCCGATAAAACAAAGCCAAGTCTGCCGCAAAGATATAGCTTAGCACCAATACAAGCGCACAAACGAGCAATATTTCCGGTATTTTGCGGAATTTCGGGTTCATATAAAACTATATTCAATAATTCCGATTTCATTATTTTTCGCTACTTTCAACAAAAAATCTTCTTGATTCAAATATAACCGGCAGACCCCTTAATACACAAAATGCAACTGAAATATAAGCACAAATTAATCCTATATTAAAAATTAAATCTTTATTTTGATATTCACAAGGTATATTGCCTGCAATTAACAAGAAAAACGCAACTGCTTTGCAAACTGCATAAGTAAATCTAGAAAAATTTGAAGCAACAATAAACTTTGCAATTTTTCCTTGCATCATAGTTGTTTTACCAAATGCTGTATACCCTTTTTCAAATGCAAGCGTTCTTAAAGAATCAGTTATAATGCCTCTGGTTAAAACAATAATAGGAACAGCTACATTAAGCCAACCCATTGCGCAAAATGTAATCCAAAAAACATTTTCAACTATCCTATCACCCATAATATCTAATAGCGCACCAAAACGAGAGGAAATGTTAAATTTACGAGCAACAAAACCATCCAGCCCGTCAAACCACATTAAAATTGCTGTCAAAAATAAAGCAAGATAATATGCAGTAGTCGACTCAGTATAAAATAATAATACAGCCACAATAAACACAAAAAATATACGAGATAGTGTAATAATATTTGCTAAATTTTTCATCTATGCCTCCTCAAGCTCTCTTTTTATACTCTGCGCTACTTTTAAAACACAATGCGAATTAGACAATAATTCCTTGGTTTTTTTGCAACCCTGAATAATATATTCTCGCTTAGTATTATCATCTAAAATTTTATTTATGCAATTTGCAATTTTTTTTGGATTAGCATCATACATCAAAAATTCGTCTACATAATCTTTTTTTGTAATTATATTAACCAGACATGCTTTTTTTATATTTCTAACCAAAAGATATATTAAATAGAAAAACAATGGTCCGCGATATGCAATAATCATGGGTGTTTCATACATTGCAGCTTCAAGAGCAACAGTACCTGAAGCAAGAATTAATGCATCAGAATAAGCTAATAATTCATAATTTTCATCATACAACTCTTTATATGGGACATTGAAATTATAATTGGATAAGCTTTTTGCATGTGAAAAAACAAATTGAATATCATTTCTGGATTTTTCAATTAATTTTACTGATTTTATAAATATCTTTAATAGATAATTGATTTCAAAAATTCTAGAACCGGGAAATACGCTGATTAATTTTTTATTTAAATCAAGGTTATGCTTCTTAAAAAATTCCTCTCTATTGTTGCATTGCGGCAATTCTGACACTAAAGGATGCCCAACAAACTCAGATTTAATACCTTCGCTATCATAAAATTCTTTTTCAAATGGAAATATTGTAAAAACCTTATCAATATTCTTTTTTATTGTTTTGAGGCGATATTTTCGTGAAGCCCAAATTTGCGGAGGGATGAAATAGAATGTTTTAATACCTGCCTTTTTTAGGTGTTTAGAAATCTGCAAATTAAAAGCGCCGTAATCAACAAGTAAAACTAAATCCGGCTTATACTCATTTTTCAGATAATTAACAATTTTTGCACCCAAAAATAAGTGATTTAATATGGTTTTAGGAGTTAATCCAACTTTTCCCATCTTAGAATGGTTGCAAAAAAGCTTAACACCTTCTTTTTCAAGGTTGGACTCACCTACACCTTCTATCACAACATCAGGGCATATTCTTTTAAGCTCTCTAACAACCCCTGAAGCGTGCTTATCTCCCGAATATTCTCCTGTAATTATAAAAACTTTTTTCATTGCTAAAGTGCCACGATAACCATTTTGTGTTTATTTGCGTAATCTACCATTTTTTCTTGATCAACAATGATGGTTTCACCACTTTCAAGAGCCAATACATTAGCACCATATTTTTTCATGGTTTTTATTGTTCTTAAACCAACAGCAGGTATATCAAATCTTTTATCTTGTGCCGGCTTTGATACTTTTACAACAATTGCATTTTTTCGCTTTGCCAATCTGCCGCCACGTTTGATACACCTATCAGTACCTTCAATTGCTTCAATGGCCATAATCATTCTATCTTTCATTACAACAGATTGACCTATATCAAGCCCGCCCATTTGCTTTGCAATTTTAAAACCATATTCAATATCAGCGCTTTGTGCTTGCGTTGGAGCTAAAGCAGTTAAAACCCCTTTTTGAATCATTAAATTTTTAATAAATATAGTCTGATCTAAAATTGTTATTCCAATATTTTCCAGCTGTTCAACAATTTTTAGCATAATAGCATCGTCATTTAACTTTTTCATTTCTTTTAACAATGAAATTGCGGTTTTTTCAAGTTTTGGTCTTTTAACCAACATAGTTTTAGAAACTTTTCCTAAAAAGGTAAGTTGTTTAATTCCCTCTTCTTTTAAGAATTTTTTTATAGAATCAACTTGTCCGGGACCATATGAAACTACTTTAGAACAATATTTTTTCAAATCTTTATAGTTATCGGAAGACAATGACACGCAAACAACTTCAAAACCATTTTGCTTAGCGCTTTTTGCCATATTAACAGGCAATTGACCATCGCCTGCTATTAAACATTGCTTATGTTCAAGAACTATACTTGTCATTTTTATAAATTAAACTCCATTTTGTTTTTATTATCTTGTGTTGAATTTTGTTCAATATTTGTTTTAACATTGCCAACTGCTTCAAAAGTTCGTGGTTGCATTGTCATAGTAATTTTATCTGCTTCAACAGAATTAACACCTTTTTCAACTATTTTAGATCTGCCTATAAAAATAATTTTTTCGGGCTTATTAGTTTTAGGGTTAATATGCATTATAGCTTTCGGGCCATCAGCAATATAATCACCATAATCAACATGTACAGAACCGGACGCCATCATTGTATTGCCTTTTCTATCATATTGTTGGCTTCTTGCATTGATAATGACTCTGTCACCATTATCAAAAGTTACATCAGATAGTGTATTTCCGCTAACTATAATATCTTGTCTTAATTTTGAATATCTAATATCGTCACCTTTAACGATACTTTTATCTTGTTTAATTACAGCCCTTGAAGATAATTTTAAATTATGCACATCGCCTTTTTTATCTAACAATGCATAAGCTTTATCAGATGTTGCAACCATATCTTCATAATTTATTACAACATTACCAATTGCTGTCATTAAACTTGAATTGGTATCATATTCCTGCATATCAGCCGTAATAATAATAGTGGGCTTTTTATCTTCCAAAACATTCGTTTGGGCATTACCTTGGGCAGTTATAACTTTTTTAATTAACGAAACCTTAATTATGTCAGCTTTAACTTCATGCTTTTTATTATCCTTAATTTGATGAGCATAAGGTTTATCAAAAAATGTGGCCAAGGATGGTTTTTTGGTTTCAGGCTCTAAATCTAAATCAGCCCTTGGAGATTGAACAATGACATCTCCTACTTGAACCTTAACATCTCCTGTAAAATAACCTTTATTTTTATCTATTTGCATTTCTTGTTTTTTAGACTCAATAGTAATTGCAAATACACTACTTGCAAAAAATAATAATAAGAAAGCAATTAAAAATTTTAAATTTATCTTTTTCATAATTAATAATCTAGCATAAAATTACAACTGTGTATATTTTTTCTTTGATTCATCATCAGCATATATTTTGGTTTTTGTATTATCCATTATTTTAAAATTTGTTAAAGTAGAATTGAAAACAGCTCTTTTTGATTTTGCAACCAATTTATTGTCATGAATAAATTGAACATTTCCGTTAGCTAAAATATCTTTATCTTCTCCTTGCCAAATTAATTCATCAGCAAAAAGCTGTGAACCATCTTTTCCAACAAAAAGATTATCGCCATTCAAAATAACCTTTTTGGTTTTTTCGTCATACGTCCCTTTGTTAGATTTAAAACTAACTACTACATTTCCTTCTTTGTCATAAAAATTACCAATAACATCATTCAGCAAAACGCTATTATATTCGGAGTTGTACTCGCCTGATTTGGCATAAAACTCCCAATATTTTTTTTCATCTTGTGTTTCAGTTACAATAATATTTTTAACAATAGCATGCTGATTTTTCATCGACTCATCATCAGAATTCTTTCTCACGGTTCTTGTTATGAACCATGACCATACAACTCCCCAGCCGATTAGTAAAATCATAGCAAGAATGAATATTTTAACTAATCTTTTTCTTTTCATAGAAAAATAATAGCACAAACAATTCAAATTATTTTATTGTTGATATTGCATTGAGAATTTTATTTACATAATCTTCCTGAGTTGAAAATGAAAAATCACCTTTAATATCATCTAAAATATTTGCATCTTTATTGACAGTAGAATACACTTGCGCAACTTTACCAAGAATTTCACTATCGGCACTAAATAATCTTTTAGTAAAATCATCGGCGGTACCAAGCATTTCTGCCGTAGCTCCACGCAATTCTTTTGCTAAAAGATTTATTGCATCTTGGTTACCCAAACCAGCTTGCTCAATTAATATATCTGTTATTACATTGGTATATTGAGTACGTAAACCGCCAGAAAATTCAGAATCAAGAGCTTTTGCTATACTTCCATACTTTTTATTGAATGCTTTTGTAATTTTAACAATATCTTCTTGTGACAAATTAGGGTCACTTAAAACTTTATCAAGAGTTGATCTGTCTATACTATGTAAAAAGCCGACTTGGCCAAGTTGATTAGCAAAAATCTCTGCATTTTCGTCGCTTAATGGTGTATCATCACTTGCAGGACGATTAGCACCTAAGGCAGC
>CALURR010000034.1 GCA_944323195.1 Candidatus Gastranaerophilales bacterium | reverse complement strand
CATCTTTACAAGCGCTACACTTTGTTTCATCACAACTTGTACAATCAGGAAATTTATCAGCGCAACTTTTACATGTTTCACTACTTGTTTCTAAATACTCTCCATTAGGACATGTTAAACATTTTTTTTCTGTGCATTTTGTACAATCAGGTCCATAAGTATCAGAGCATTTTTTACAACTACAACTTTTTGTATCTTTATATTCACCATCAAGGCAAGTTAAATTAAGACATCTTATACAATATTTATCTGTACACAATGTGCAATTTTCACCAAATTTATCAGCACAATCTGTTGTGATATTAGAAAATCCGCCCCCTCCGGTTCCAAAAACATTAAGTGAAAATTTTTTAGTAATCAATGGAACAAAAGCGCTTGTTATGCAGAAAATTATAACAAGACTTATTATGAGCTCAATTAAGGAGAAACCTATAAATTTCTTTTTTAAAGACACCCTATACACTCCTTAAAATCTTCCAAAGATAAGTTTAGATAAACGCAAAGCGCAATAAATTCTGCTGCATTAAGTTTTTTTCTTCCTGACATGCAGGCGCTAAAATCACCAATTGCAAAACCTAAATTTTTACAAATAAATTCATATTTCAAACCTCTTTTAAACAGAATCTGTTTAATAATCGATTCGGCGCAACTACGCTTTTCCATTTTTGTGTTTCCTTCGTAAATTATAAATTTAATTTAGTTTTATAAATTAAATTTATTGTAGTAACATTGTGTTTTATTTTTTTAAATTTGTCAATAGTTTTATAAATTAAATTAAGTGAATATTGATTAAACTAATAAATTAAGTTATTATAAAATTCAGGATTATTGTTTATGAAAAACAAAGAAGGTATATATACAGTTCAAGCTATAGAAGAAATATTGCCTGATAAACTCAAAACTTTTAGAAAGCTTGCAGGATATACAACAGCACAAGTTGGCGCTTTATTAAATAAAACGCCAAGCGCGGTAACCTTATGGGAAACAGGTAAGGCATTGCCTGATGTTAATACTCTTTTGAAATTATGCAATATATATAAAATTGCAGATTTAAATGAATTTTTAGATACAAATATAGCTCCTGATATTAAATCTCTTGCAAAGTCTGAACAGGAATTGATTAAGCTTTGGCGAAGAGCAAATCCGTCTTTAAAAACCGCTATTAAAACTATTTTAAAGCAGTGCAATAAGTAATATATTTGTTTTTAGTTTGTTTTTGCTCTAAAATCATAAAGCAAAGTAATTTATATAAGGTATTAAGATGAAAATATTTGAAGAATTACAAAAAAGGCAATTAATTGCCCAAATTACAAATGAAGAAGAAGTTAAAAATTTAATAAATGCCGGAAAAGCCAAGTTTTATATAGGTTTTGACCCAACAGCTGATTCATTACATGTCGGACATTTTATGGCCTTGTGTTTAATGAAAAGATTACAGATGGCCGGAAATACACCAATAGTCTTAATTGGTGGAGGAACAGGACACATCGGAGATCCGTCTGGAAGATCTGATATGCGTTCTATGATGACAAAAGAAATAATTGATCATAATTGTGAATGTTTTAAAAAACAAATGGAGCGTTTTATCGAATTTGGTGATGATAAAGCGATTATGTTAAATAATGCCGACTGGCTTTTAAAATTAAATTATGTTGAGCTTTTAAGAGAAGTTGGTGCTTGTTTTTCTGTTAATAACATGTTGAGAGCAGAATGTTACAAGCAAAG
Organism: Candidatus Gastranaerophilales bacterium; assembly: GCA_944323195.1. GTDB lineage: Bacteria > Cyanobacteriota > Vampirovibrionia > Gastranaerophilales > Gastranaerophilaceae > RUG14156. The sequence goes on along the minus strand of CALURR010000034.1, from coordinate 1,962 downwards.
AATGGAGAAAGGTTTAAGCTTCCTTGAGTTCAATTATATGATTATGCAAGCATATGACTTTTATTATTTGAATTCTCATTATGATTGCAATTTGCAATTTGGCGGCGATGATCAATGGTCTAATATGCTTGCCGGTTCTGATTTAATTAGAAAGAAAACAGGTCGTGACGCTCATTCTATGACAATTACTTTGTTATTGAATTCTCAAGGTAAAAAGATGGGAAAAACTGCCCAAGGTGCTGTATGGTTAGATAAAAATAAAACATCTGTTTATGATTTTTATCAATATTGGAGAAATGTTGAAGATGCTGATGTTCTAAAATGTATTAGAATGCTTACATTTTTACCTTTGGATGAAATTGAAAAGATGGAAAATTGGCAAGGGGCGCAGTTAAATCAAGCAAAAGAAATTTTAGCCTTTGAATTAACAAGTCTGGTGCATGGAGTTGATGAAGCACAAAAAGCGCAAGCGAGCGCCAAGGCTTTATTTGTTCAAGGTGGGGATGACTCTAATATGCCTACAACTAAAATTGATACAACCGAAAAAGAAGTTTCTATTGTTGATATTTTGGTTCAATGTAAATTGGCTTCAAGCAAAGGGGAAGCAAGAAGACTAATTCAACAAGGCGGAGTTAGTGTTGATGAAGAAAAGATTACTTCAATTGATTATAAAATCCCGATTGACAAGTTAAAAGATGGAATCAAAATTAAAAAAGGTAAAAAAATATTCCATAAAGCAGTTATATAATATTAAAAAAGCCTCCCATTTGGGAGGCTTTAAATTTGAATTCAAAAAACTAAATCATGTCAGATACAATATTTTGTGTATATTCGTCTGCTTTAAAACTATGGTATTCTCTTTTAATGTTTTTAATGAAATTTTTTGTTGCACTAAAAGGAGGAACGCCTTTATATTTTGCGACATTTCCGGGGCCTGCATTGTATGCTGCCAAGGCTAAATCCATAGAGCCATATTTATTGTATAACATTTGATAATATTTTAGTCCGCCTTCAACATTTTCGCGAGCTACATAGGGGTTAACTCCAAGTTTTTTTGCTGTAGAGGGAGTTAATTGAAATAATCCGATTGCGCCTGCGGGGCTTTTAACACTTGCATTAAAATTAGATTCGATTTTTGCGATACTTAGTGCAATATAGGGGTCAACACCAAGCTTTTGAGCAGTTTGAACGATTAGTTTTTTGGTACTTTCATGGTGCGATTGGGCCGCTTGCGCATTGTTAGAAGCCATAGTAAAGATACACAAAGCGACTAACAAAGTTTTGACTAGCTTTTTCGTCATAAAAAATATCCTCATTTTTCTATTAACCGGGTAAAAAACTCATTCATCCTTGATAAACAAGCAACACACCCTAAGTTCATAGTTACTATAGCACAAAAAGTATTTTTTTGCAACCTTTGAGACTTTTTGTGTGGCTGAAAGCCAACAGTAATGGGCTATTTCTAATATTATAAATGTAGTAATTGCAATAATTTTGCAGATTTTCTCTTGCTTATTTTATTGAGATTGTGTTATTATTTAATAAACGCATGGAGAAATGGCCGAGTGGCTGAAGGCGGCACCCTGCTAAGGTGTTAGGTGGAGTAATCTGCCTCGAGGGTTCGAATCCCTCTTTCTCCGAATTTTAAAATTTCTCCATTATCAATTTTCTTGGATTATTTTTCAATCTATCAGGGTCAATGTATTCTATTTCAAAATCAATTTGTTTAATATTGATTTTTTTAAATAGATTTGAAAAATAATTAAAAGCGTTATCAATGCCTATTAAAGAATAAATTTCATCCATTCTGGCTTTTACAAAATCAATTCCCCTTGGGTCATTTAGAGTTTCAAGATCAATTTTTTTATTGTATTCCATCAATCTTGCGATATTTAAACTAACAGCGTGTCCATGGGGCAAGTTATATTTTGTTGTAATTGAATAAGACATAGCATGAGCTAT
>CALURR010000033.1 GCA_944323195.1 Candidatus Gastranaerophilales bacterium | reverse complement strand
CCCAAATTGATTTTAATTATTTTTGCATTGTAAATAAAACTTAATTTTGTATCTTAATTTGTAAATTTTTCAATGGAATTGTTTTTATATTAATTGTTATGGAAAGGAATTATTATGAAAATATTTTTTTGTAGTGCGTCTGGTATGGTTGGTAAAATGTTTAAGCCCAGATTATCTTCAAATATTTCTTTTTCTTCTCAACTTCAAAATGATGAGTTTAAAAAGGATAAGTCTTGTATTGATAATCCTTTGGGCTATATTAAAGACAAATTCGATTTTCCTAATTCTATGGCAAAATACTTATCTTCTGTTTGTGATGCTATTTCTAAAGATGATGACAACTCAAGAAGTATTTTGACTTTGATTGATTGTGCGTCAAAAAATAACGTAGAGTCAGATATTATTATGGATTTATTAGTTAATCCAAAATTAAATCCTAATATTGAGAAAGCACTCAAGGAAAATACGGACGAGGTGCATTTTTTTGAAAGTAAGACTGAAGCTCTTGCTGAAGCAGAGCCAGGTGAGGTTTTTGCTGTAAAAAATAATCCTTATGCTTTAATAAAAAGTTCCGATGATGATATTTTGCAGTTAAAAATAACACCTTCCACATATAGAAAGCTTTTTCCGCAGTTTCAAAATATGCTTGTAACTCAAAATTTTTCTTCTGATTGTTATATCCTAGGCGTTTTAAATGCTCTTATGAATTTTCCTTCGGGTAAGGCGAAAATTCTTTCGATGTTTAGTGAAAGTAATAATGATGTATCTGTGAATTTTGAAAATGGTATTTTGTCTCATAAATTTGAAAATGGGAATTTGCCGAAAAATGCAGATATGTTGCGACTTGCAAAAGGTCCTCTTGGTATACAAATGATTGAACTTGCCTATAGTGATGAACTTTTAGAACAATCTATAAGAAATGGTGATTATTATAATTTGGATTCAATTAATTCAAGATTACCATATTATTATCCAAAATATACAAATATTGGAGATTATTTAAGGGATAAACAAGGTTATGTTGATAGATTTATGAATACGATAGGGCTGGGTAAACTTGAAAAATGTGATTTATATAAATCCGAGCTTCAGGATAAATTTTCTGATATAGTGCTTTCTTTAGATGGTTTTGATAATTTAATTTTTATTGCTGCTTCTGATACAAAGCCGGTTAGCTTAAGTAATGGTGTTACACTAAAAGCAAATCATGCCTATGTTATTGAGCCTTATATTAAAAACAGAGCTATTAAATTTAGATTATACAATTCTTCCAATTCGGCATTTTATACTGACGTATATTTGGCTGATATATTAAATTCATTTTCCAGAGTTTATGTTGGCGAAGCAAAAATTGACAGCTAGGCTTAATTTTTCAAACCGGAAATGTTTTGCATTGATGTATTTGAAATTAAAGTTTTGTTGCCAGATTATTTGTGGTGATTGTTTAATTTTGTTATTTGTATATTGCATTGACAATATTTTTGGCATTTATTATACTTAATATTATGTTACAAAAAGTAGATATACATTTAACAGATCATTGTAATTTAAACTGTAAAGGCTGTACACATTTTTCGCCCTTGGCTGAGCCTTTTTTGCTTGATATAGAAGAATTTAAGCGTGATTTAACAAGACTTTCAGAATTATCTAAGGGTGAAATAGGAGAGATGTTTTTATTAGGTGGCGAACCTCTTTTACATCCTGGGATTATTGATTTCTTCCCTATAGCAAGAAAGTTATTTCCAAATACTAAAATTGTTGTGATAACAAATGGTATTTTGTTGCCTCAAGAAAGTAAAAGTTTTTGGGAAGCCTGTAAGATAAATAATATTCAACTTTGGGTTTCTGATTATACCTTGAAAATCGATTATAAGGCTGCTGAAGCAAAAGCTCGTGAATTTGGCGTGTTTATGGGATATACTTCTGTTGCCAAAGATGAACAGGGCCGTAAGCTTTGGTCTAAATATAAATTGGATTTAGAAGGAAAACAATATTGGGTTAATTCGTTTAAACGTTGTTCTATTAAAAATTGTGCCACTTTAAAACACGGCAAATTGTACACTTGCTGTACTTTGGCACATATTGAACATTTTAATAAGCATTTTAATACTAATTTAGAAGTTGGCGAATTTGATTATGTAGATATATACAAAGCTGATAGCTGGGAATCTGTGTTAAATGCTATGGTTAAACCAATTCCATTTTGCAGATATTGTAAACCTTGGGAAATTGAAAGATGTTTTTGGGAGCCCAGCAAAAAAGATATTAGCGAGTGGACATAGCTTATTTGTTGAATAACTTTTTTCTTGGTATTTTCTAAATTTGCAATTGTTATACTATAATTGTTGCTTTTGGCTTTTTTGGAAATTTTCTTCTAAAATATCTTTTTGCGCTGTCAACAATATTTGTAAATATATTACCCTTCTTTTTAATTTCAAAAACAGGAGTGTCGCTTGTTCTTGTAATATCTTCAATTATTGGGTTATCTTTTTTTAGAGTATATGTTTTTTTAACTTTGCCTGATGGATAATAAGAGTATTCCGCATAGCTTATATCATCTAAGTTATATATTTCTTTGTTGGTCATTTTTCCATTTTTAAAAAATAATTTGGTTTTTGAGCCATCATTAAATTCTGTAGTGATTGTGTTATCAAGATATGTTTTTATAAATCCATTTTTTCCTGTTTTTTTGCTTTTTTGAATTAACCCATCTTGATATGTCAGTTCAACTTTTTCTTTGTTTTCAAGTATATGTTCAATAGTGCCTGAAAAATTTTTGCCGTTTTTATCTTTGGCTATTCCTTTTTCAAAAACAATATCTTTTATTGAAGTGATTTTTTGACTTTCAGGCGCTAAGTTTTTTGCTGATGCGATGCTATTATTTTGGGTTATTTTTCGTGCAGAAAAGTTTATGTTTGGTTTGTGGATTTTTTTTAATTTGCCGGATTTAATTAGGGCAATGCTTGCAGCCGAAATTGCTGTTAAGCCGACAAGTGTTGCTATAGCAGCTTTGGTTTTTTTATGATTTTTTTGTTCTTTATTATAATTAGTGTTAAGTTTGTTTTTAGTAAATGAAATTTGGTTGTTGTAATTCATCAGTGGTCTTATTGAGTTCATTATTTTTTCCTTTTAGGTTTTTGCTACATGTATAAAACTTCAACAAAAATAAATTTGCTTGTTGTTTTTGTGTTATTAATTATTTATGACAATAATTCCTGAAGATTTATCAATTCATAAGCCTGATAAAAAACTTTTAAAAAAGATTAACTCAACTGAAATAGAAGAAAAAATTCTATTTCAAAAGCAATCAGATTTTCATAATATTTTAGTTGTTGAAAATGTTTTTGGCAGGTTTTTGAAATATAAAGATACTTATCAAGCCGGTTACATAAATTCAAAAAATTATAAGGGAAATTTACCTTATATAAATTATTTTTTAATTCCGTATTTAATGAATAAAAATATAAAAGATATTTTGATTATAGGTTTTGGTTCAGGAATAATTATTAATCAATATGAAAAAATATTTTCCAAATTAAAAACAATTGATATTGTTGATATTGAGGAAAATATTTTTCCAATAGCTCAAAAGTATTTTAATTTTAAAATATCAAATAAAATGAATTTTTATTTGCAAGATGCCCTAATTTACTTGAAAACAATTAAAAAGAAATACGATTTAATTGTAGTTGATGTTGCATCTGATGATGGAATTGATGAAAGATTTTGTGAGATTGAATATCTTGATTTAGTTAAAAAATCGCTAAGAAAAAATGGAATTTTTGTTTCTAATATGCCATCCAGTCGAGATATTTTTAATCAAAAAAACGTATTTGTTTTGAATTTATTAGAAAAATATAAACAGAAATTTGATTTTATAAAACTTTTTAGTGGTAAAACTTCAAATAAAATTTATTATAAGACATTTTTTGATATTGATGATGAAGTTTATGACGTAACAAATTTAATTATGATTTCATCTGATAAAGATTATAAAATTTCATCTGATTTTTCAGAATTAAAGAAACTGGGCGTTGAAATTAAAGATTATTTAGAAGATTTGGTTTAGCTAATCTTTTTGTCTGTGGTAAAATTCTTTTATATTGATTTTAAAGGAGGAAATATGAAAAAGTATAGAATAGGTGTTGACGTCGGAGGAACAAATGTAAAAATTGCGCTTGTTGACCTTGATGGAAAAATTGCATTTTCAAACACTGTTCCAACAAGAGCTGAAATGGGTTATGAAGCCGGTGTTAATAATATCAAACAAGCGATAAAAGATTTAATGCAAGAATCAAACCAAACTAATAAAACAGTTGAAGCAATCGGTTTTGGTTTACCTGGGCAAATTGATTATAAGGAAGGAATGGTTAAAAATCTTCCAAATATCCCTGGTTGGGTTAATATTCCTTTAGCAAAAATAATTGAAGACGAGTTTTCTATCCCTACAAGATTAGACAATGACGTTCGTTGTGCTGCTTTAGGTGAATTAAATTTTGGAGCAGGCAAAGGTTGTGAAAATTTAATTTGTATTACAGTTGGAACCGGAATTGGTTCAGGTATTATTTTGAATGGTAAATTGGTTCGCGGGGCTGCAAATGCTGCAGGTGAAATCGGACACATTAAAATGGAGATGAATGGCGGACCATTGTGTGGTTGTGGCGATTATGGATGTTTTGAAGCATATGCTTCAGGACCGGCTATTGTTACTATGGCTAAAGAATATATTAGCGGCGGTAAGTCTGCAAAATATAAAGAAATGGCAGCCGATGGAATAATTACTCCTTATATTGTGGCGCAAGCTGCTTTGCAAGGTGATACTGTTTCTATTCAAATATTTAAACAAATGGGTAAAATAATAGGTACAGGTTTGGCTTCTGTTGTAAATCTATTAAATCCTGAAAAGATAATAATAGGTGGCGGTGTAGCTGATGCCGGTGAAATTTTATTAGACCCAATAAGAAAAACAATTTTAGATAGAGCAATGCCAATTCAAGCAAATTCCCTTAAAGTTGTTCCTGCTCAATTGGCTAATGCTGCAGGGGTGATTGGTGCAAGCTTATTAATTAACAGTTAGATTATGCCAATAGATTTTCTTTGGGGCGATGAAGATTTTTTAATCGAAAAAGCCGTAAATAAAATTAAAAATGAAGTTTTAAAAGAAGATGTCAACGAGCTTAACTACAGGCTTGTTGACAATCCTTCTTTTTCTTTGTTTTCTGAACTTTTGAGAACAAATGCCATGATGTTCGGCGATGTTGTTATTGTTATTAAATGCCAGAAATATTTCCTAGAATCAAAATCAAAAGAAAAACTGGATGATAAACAAACTCAAGAATTGATTAGCGCATTAAATAATATTTCTGATAGAGTTCATTTTATTTTAGTTTGTCCAACTCCAAGAGGCGAAAAGAAGAAACCCGACTCAAGAAAAAAATTATATAAAGAGATTTTAAAATTAACAAAACCTCAAGAATTTCCTTCTTATAAAAGCTATGAAGAATATAAATTAATCCCGATAGTTAAAAAAATGGCATCTGAATTAGATTTGAAAATTAATCAAGATGAGGCATCTTTATTAATTCAAACAGTAGGAACATCCTTAAGGGATATTTCAACTCAACTGGAAAAATTAAAGTTGTATGCTTATCCTGAAAATTTAATAACTCTCGACATGATTAAAAATGTCGTTTCTGTAAATTGTGATATTTTTAATCTTGTTGATTTGATTTTAGAAAAAAAATACACAGATGCCCTAAGTTTAATTTTTGATATTACTCAAAAAGAACATTATCTTCTATCTTTAGCTTTTATTCAGACTGTTTTTACTAATCTTTTAAAAATAAAAATCTACTCTAAAACAATGTCTACTTTTGATTTAGCTGTTAAATTAAATCAAAACGAATTTGTAGTGAAAAAAAATATTCAAAAATTATCTAAAGTTTCTCTTGATGAGTTAATAAGATTAAAAATTAATTTATCTGATGCAGAATATAAATTAAAAACAGGTACAGTAAAGGACCCTTTGTGTGCTTATGAAATGGCTTTTGTAGGTGATTAAAGTGCTTAGTAATTATTTTAGTGAAAAATTTCCATTTGCATATAATTATTTTTCTAATCTTCTTAGTTTAGCTAAAGAAGAAAAAAGAGATTTTCCGCAAGCGCTTATTTTTGAAGGATCAGATACAAAAAATCAGTATCTTTTTGCGCTTGAGTTGGCAAGAATATTGAATTGTGAAAAAAATGGTGAAACAGATTGTGATTGCATTAATTGCCGCTGGATAAAATCGCATAGCCATCCTTGTGTAAATAATGTTTCTCAAATTCATTTTAAAGGCGAAAACGATGAAACAAAATCAGTGATTTCAGTTAAACAAGCAGCCGAAATTGAAAAAAGCCTTAATCTATCATCTGATTATCATAGGTTTTTTATATTTTTTTCATCAAGAGAATATACTTATAATGAGGATGAATTAGGGTGTTTTAGAGAATTGTCATATAGTGATGATATTAATTATTCCATTGAACCCTTAAATTATCAAACATTTAATCCTGCGACATTGAATGCTCTTTTAAAATCGGTTGAAGAGCCGCCTAAAAGGACAACATTTGTTTTTTTAACAAAATCAAGAGAAGATATTTTATCTACAATTGTTTCAAGGTGTCAGGTTTTTAAATTAAGTGGTGAAAAAAATAAAATAGATTATTCTGATATTTTAAACTTAATTTCAAGTTATCCTAATATCACTTATCAAAATTGTTTTGATATATCAGACGCCTTTCAAAAATATATCAAAGATGAGAATTTTGATACGTTAGAGATTTTAAATAAAATTCTTGAATATTTAAAGGATTTATTAAAACAAAACCTCGATAATTCTTCTATAGTTTTAAAAATAAATAATGATATAAAAATTGTTAATGATGCAATAAAATATAAAAAAGCCAGTATGCAAGAAAAAATCATATTTGATACTATTTTTTTAAGGATTGCAAGAGGATATTAATATGAAAAAACCAATAATAGCAATGTCTATTCCAACAGGAATTGGTGCAGACATTGGCGGATACGCCGGAGATTTTGGATATATTGCAAGAAGATTTGCAAAATATTTTCATTTGATTGTAAACCCAAATGCGGTCAATGGCGGTATTTTAAGTGCAATAAATTATGATATGAGTTATTTGGAAGGTTTTTTATTTGATAAATTTTTTAAAGGTGAAATTGCTTTAATTCCTAAAAAACTTTATGAAACAAATAAAATAGGAATAATTTTTGATAGTGCAATCCCAAAAAATATTTTAAATGTCCATCTTAATACCTTATCTGCCTTAAAGATGGTTCAAGATATTGATACGATTGCAATTGAATACACTAAAAAACCTGTGGGTGTTGAAATTGAAGTAGAAAACAATATTTCATACGGAAATTTAAAAAATCCTGATGAACTTTTATTTTGTGCTGAAAAATTAATTAAAAAAGGGGCGCAAGCTATTGCTGTTGTGTGCTATTTCAATGAAGATTCAGAAGATGAAAATTATTCAAACGCGCAAGGAATTGACCCGATAGGCGGAATTGAAGCTGTTATATCTCATTTAATTACTAGAGAATTTTTAATTCCGGCAGCACATGCTCCTGCTTTTTTAGATATAGATATATCAGAAAAAATTGAAAATCCAAAGGTTTCATCGGAACTTATTAGTTCAACTTATTTGCCTTGTGTTATGCAAGGGCTTTCTATTGCGCCTAAAATAACCGCTTTTAATCAAGGAATAAATTTTAAAAATGTTGAATTTTTGATTATTCCTTCTGATGCCCTTGGGTCAAGTGCTGTATTATCATGTGTTGAAAATAATGTTAAAATAATTACAGTTAAAAATGAAACAACTTTAGATGTGACTAAAAATAAATTAAATATTACACCATATATGGAGTTTGAAAGTTACGAACAATGTCTAAATACAATAAAAGAAGTTCTCTTGATAGAGACATAACTGAAGAAGCAGTATTTTTTGTAAAATTTGTTTTTATAACAGGGTTTATATTTCTTTTGTTATTTATATATTTTAAATTTTATAACCCTCATAAACAAAATATAATCAAAAGAAGCATGTATTTGCTTAATTTTTTTCAAGCTCAAGTGAGTGATATTTATAATCAGAATAAAAAAGTGTTTGGTTTTGAGCAAACGCAGCCTGATGAGCTGTGTCAAAAATTAGCAGAAGCTTCTTTAGCAATAACCTATGATTGTACGGATGATGGCAGTTCATTTAAAAAGAATTTTACTATCAAAAAAAAGAAAATAGAGATTTATGGGCTTGAAAAACCTCCTTATAAGCTTGATGGCACATATGTAAAAGATTTTTTTATCGATGTTGATTTATCCCGAAAAAGCGCTAATACAATCGGAATAGACAGATTTCCTTTAAGAATATATTCTGATGGATATTTAGGCGGGATGATTACCCCAATTAATTGTTCGAAAGATGATGAAGTGGCATATAGTTTGACAACTTCTCCTGTTTGCGCCGGTGGAAGCGGAATAAATTTTCTTGCTATAGAAACACCTTTTAGTTTTGATGTATATCAAGTTGGCGGGGATGAAGGCAGAACCAGATATTTAAATACGGGTATACCATTTCTAAGAGCAGATTGTAATGCTTATGGCGGGGAAATGCTTGCTTGGGACGGATATTGCGATGGAAAATACTATTGGCATAGAACTTGTTATAACGATGAACCATGCGGCGTTGCACCTTCTAAAAAATGATTTAACCTATATAAAGGATGATTATTTTTCGCTAAACAGTTAAACTCTTTATATCTTATAGAGGGTATAAAAATGAAAAAGAAATCAGGTTGGACGCTGGCGGAATTAGTAATTGCTTTAATATTTATTATAGTTATATCTGTGATTGGAATTAATGTTTTTAATCCTAATGTTCAAAAGTCAAAAATTTTTATTTATGCTTTTTTGAAAAATCTTACTGCGGCCAACTCTGCAATTATAACAAACAAAGGCGACGTGATAGGCACAATGGAGCCTGATTTAATTGATTATGATTGGTATTGTTTGCAATTAGCCGACACTCTTACGACAAGCGAGTTTAATTGCGAATATGAGGCTGATGATACCCTAAATGCTAAAAAGGTAAATATAACTCTTCCTAACGGAATAACTATTCAAGGGCTAACAAATCCTTGGCGCAAACCGAATTGTACAGGATGTGAATTTCAATTTAAAAATATAATGGTTGACCTTGACGGAGAAAAAGGCTTGAATAAGCTTTGGTCTGATAGATTTCCTTTGAGGATATATCAAGGGGGAGATATGAGTGGTCAAATTCAAACTATAAATTGCGAAGATCAGCAGATGTATGCTTCAGACGGTACAATTGTTGATTTAACTAATGATGATGGTTTGAGTCCATATTGTTATAAAGGTTTTAATATGGATAAGGGTGCTGAAAATAAGAATTTTTGGGAAGATAAAGAAGTTGTTACTTATGATGTATACAGGCCAAATTCTCAAAACGAGGAAGGTTCAGCCGAGCTTGTTGCATCTGCTCAATCTATATTAGATGCCGATTGCGGTGCTTATGGTGGAGATGGATTTTATACAAAGAAACAATGTTCTTATTATTCAAAAAGAATATTTCCTCAGTGTGCAACAGATAGCTTGTGTGCAAATTGCAGATCAACAGAAACAACAAATTCTTATGATATATGCCCCATAAGAGATCCTGACGATTCTTCCTTGGGAATAACAGATACAACAACTTGTATGGATGCAGCAAATGAATTTAACCCAAAGAAATCATCATGTTTTATTGTTTTGCATAGACCGGGTATGCCTTTGCCTATATTTTTACAAGGTATTGTTGGTCAATTAGATATGTAGGCGGGTTGAAATAACTTAAAAAACTGCTTATAATATATTTACTTAAAATAATTGAGGAAAAGATATGGAAATTGCATACGTATATATATTTACTTTTATGGCACTTCTTTTTTGTGCAACTTGGTTATTTATTTCGCTTGCGATATATTTTATTCCTGTTATAGTTGCTTTTATTAGAAAACACAATAATATTTTGGCAATTTCAATAATGACCACATTTTTGGGTTGGACATTTTTTGGCTGGCTTGCTGCCTTATTATGGTCGCTTAATTCCGATGTAAAAGATTGTGACTGTGAATAATTAAAACACAGGTGGTGTTTGAATGTAGTTTGCTTTTATTAGCATATAATTAAATTCATCTTTGTTTTTTGAGTTAATATATTTTTCTTGTGTTAATTTAAGCATAGTTTTGGCTAAATCAATTTGTGTGTCTTCGTAGCATACTGCATTGGGGAATAATTCAAGGCTTCTTTTGTCGCACAAGATTTCTTCGTTTGTGTTTAGATTAATTTTATCTTTGTATACAAGTTCAATTTTATCTTTTGTGCCAACAAAATACATATCACGTCTTGCATCCATTATAATGGTTTTTTTGTTGTATGCTTCGAGTAAAATTTCAGCAGTGTTTAGCGGAACTAACGGTAGGTTTAATTCACCTGCCATAATTTTTGCTATTGTTAGTGCTACTCTTATTCCTGTAAAACTTCCAGGCCCGCAATTTACACCGATTAAATTAATATCCTTAGATGTTATAGAATTGTCTTTAAAAAGTTCTTTAATTTCGGATATTAAGTATAGGCTATGGTAATTTTCATCGCTTTTTATGATTTTTGTTTCTGTTTTATTTTCTGCTTTTAGGCCTAAATATGAATTATTTAGTGCGGAGCAAATTGTTAAAATATTCATTGTGCAACCTTTTTTGATAAATTTTCTATGAAATCTTTGTTGTTTTCGTTTTCAATAAATTCAAACCATCTAATATCTACATTATCTTCATCATAATAAACATTTATTTTAAATGCGTTTTGAGGTATTTCATCATGTGCAAACTCTGCCCATTCAATAAAAGTTAAATTTCCTTCTTTTGAATATTCTCTTAATTCTGAAATTATTGATTTAAGACCTTTTTCTTCTAATCTATATAAATCAAAGTGATAAATTGGGCACAAATCACTTTTGTATTCGTTTAATATGACAAAACTCGGACTTGTTATTTTATCTTTAACATTTAAATATTCTAAAACATATCTGATAAATTGAGTTTTGCCTGCGCCAATATCCCCTGTAAGTGTCACAAAAAGCCCTTTTTTGTTTATTAAAGAGGCAAAAATTTGTGCTAATTTTTTTGTTTCATTTAAACTTTTTACTTTTATTTTCATATCTAAATTTTACATTAAAAAATTATTAATAAATGTAAACAATTAAATAAATATTTTAAAGAACTCATCAATTCATGTCGTTATAAATAGTGTAAGGTTAGTTAAATAAGGATGACAAAATGGATTACGAAAAAGATTTAGATTTATGTGAATATAATCCGGTGAGCATGCAATATGAACAAGAAATAAGAATGCTTGCAAGAGTTATTGAAAAGCCAACTATGAGCTTTTTTGAAAGACTGATGAAAAAGATAATCCTAGCGCGTGCAACTGAAGCGTAAAACAAAATGGGCCAAGGTTTATTCCTTGGCCTTGATGTAAATATTAACAGGCTTAAAATAAAAAGCCTGTTTTTTTGGTATTTTGTTTATGAAATTCTCCACCTGCGCACACAATTTCAATAACTTTTAAAAGAAATTCTCTTGGTGCGTCTAATTGACTTATGTATAATTCTTGATTATCCTTGTGTCTTATTGTCATTATTGTTCCTTGATTTTTTTCAGCAGGAACATATAAAGATGCTATTTCATTGGCTAGTAAAATATCCATTTGTTTTTCATAGTCATCTTCTTCTTTGATTAATTTTGTGAAATCTCCATTTATTGCAAAAATTCTACCGCAAAACATTGGGTTGCCGTCCTTTCGAGGTAACGCTTTAGGAGATATATTAAATCTACATGTAAAACTGATTTTGTGCCATAAAATATTTACTATAGCAAGAGTTTTAGTAGAATCTATAGTGCAGGTTACGTTTGAAGTAGGCACGTTTCTAATGTTTAGTGATTGTTTCAAATATTCTAAAACTTCAGCTAAATTTTCAAGAATTTTAGTAAACATGTCATTAGTATTAAGAGTTGCTTGGTGAAATTCCATGAATTGCTTATACATATATACAGCAACAAGTCCTGCTCTTTGTTGCACAACAGAGGACTTTTGTACTCTTAATTCTAAATTATCAAGGCTGTCGAAATTGTTTTGCAAAATAAACTAATTCCTTCTCTCGGGGATATCCATCAAAATAATATAACAAAGGGGAAATATTTTATATAATAATATAATTTTTCTTTACAAATTTACATACAAAAAAATATTTAATTTTTTTTAGTAAAATGTGTATAATTATTTTAACTATGTCTAAAAATAAAGAATATTTAGAGGATTTTAAAATATACTTAAAAAGTGAGAAAAATTTTTCTTCTCATACAATAAGAGCTTATTGCGCTGATGTTTATACTTTTTTGTTGTGGATTAACTCTGAAAATCCGCTGGAAATTGAACCTAGAAAGTTTAGCGAATATCTTTATTTTATTTCTCAAATTAACTATACAAAAACCACAATAGCCAGAAAAATAGCTTCAATTAGAGCTTTTTATAAGTTTTTGTATCAAGAAGAATTGATTGAATATAACCCTGTTGATAATATTCCAATTCCAAAACAAAATAAAACCTTGCCTAATTTTTTATATGAAGATGAGGTTGAAAATATTCTAAGGGGAATTAAAATAGACACCCCTGCCGGTTATAGAAATAGAATTATTCTTGAATTGCTTTGGGTTTCAGGAATGAGAATTTCAGAGTTATCTGGTTTAAATTATGAAAATTTAAATCTTGAGCAAAATGAAATAAGAGTTTTTGGTAAAGGTGCAAAAGAAAGAATTGTTTTAATTCCAAATAAAACAAAAGAGGCTTTAATTAATTATATAGAAAATGTTTCTGATTTGATTTGTAAAAAAGAAAAAACTCCTCAGAGCCCATTGTTTATTAATTATAATGGCTATCGATTGCAAAATCAAAGTATTAGAAAAGCGCTTAAAAATTGCCTTAATGATATTCATTTTACAAAATATGTAACTCCACACGTTTTTAGACATAGCTTTGCAACAAAACTTCTTGAAAATGGTGCAGATTTACGAGTTGTGCAAGAATTGTTGGGTCATTCCAGTATTAAAAATACTCAAATTTATACCCATGTTTCAATTCAGAGATTGAAGGATGTTTATAATACAACTCACCCGCATAGCGTGTAGAAAAGGTGCATGTTAATCATAAGAATATTATTTCTAATTTTACCCAATATAAATATAATCATTCATAACAGGCTGCATTCCAAGATTTTCAAGGGTCTTATAAATTTCATCAACACTTCTTGAATCAGCTATTTTAAATTGGTTATCGCCATCTTTTTCTTTTTTCGTGTGTTCTCCAATTCCGGTAGATACACCTGCTGAGATTTTTGTTGCGGCAATTTGAACGGCATTATTTCTAAATTCTGCTCTTTCTCTTGTTGAAATTGTCATGTTAATATAAGGCATAAAAATTCTATAAGCACACATTATTTGCAGCAATTCAAGCTCCCCAACCTCATTAGGGTTAATTGTATTATCGGCAACTGTTGGGCGAAGCCTTGGAATTGAAACAGAAATTTCAGCATGCGGGTATTTTTTTTGTAGGTAATACATATGCAATGCTGTAGCCAAGGTATCTTTTTTATAGTCAGAAAGCCCCAATAGTGCTCCAAATGCAACTCCTCTTGTGCCGCCTAAAATTGCTCTTTCTTGAGAATTTAGGCGATAAGGGTAAATTCTTTTATGTCCTTTTAAGTGTTTTTTTTCATATGTGGCTTTGTCATAAGTTTCTTGAAACACCGTGACATAATCAACACCTTTTTTATGAAGATAATTATATTCATTGGTATTCAACGGGTAAATTTCAATTCCTATATTTTTAAAATATTTTTTTGCCAGCTCAACTGCTTGACCTATGTATTCAATGCTTGATTTTGCTCTTGATTCACCGGTTAATATAAGAATTTCTTCGAGGCCCGATTTTTTAATTTCAATTAATTCTTTTTCTATTTCATCAAGATTTAACTTTGCTCTTTTGATGTTGTTTTTGCAATTAAATCCGCAATAAATGCATTGGTTTTCGCAGTAGTTTGAAATATATAACGGTGTAAAAAAATAGACATTTTTTCCAAAATATCTTTCCCTTTCTTTTTTTGCCCTTTGAGCAATTTGCTCAATTAAATTTTTAGCATGGCTTGATATTAATGCGCAAAAGTCATCAATATCAAGCGTTTCTTTGTTTAGTGCTTTTATAACATCATCTTTTGTGTATTTTTCAAAATCAACTTTAGTAAGAATAGAGTGAATTTTTTGTTCAATATCAGACTCTATTATTTCCATATCGGGAAAATATTTTTCAATTTCATTTATCATAATTTTATTCCAAAAAACCTGTCAATGGGCTTGACGCTTGTGCTATATCTTTCACTTCACCCATTTTAGCCAGATAAGCTAATCTACCTGCTATAATTGCGTGTTTGAATGCTTTTGCCATTAAATTAATATCACCTGAAGTTGCAATCGCCGTATTTGCCATAATGGCATCCACTCCTAATTCCATTGCTTCAGCTGCCTGATGAGGTTTACCAATTCCGGCATCTACAATTATGGGTAGTTCAATTTCTTCAATTAAAATTTTGATAAATTCTTTAGTTGATAAGCCTTTGTTCGTTCCTATCGGAGAAGCTAGGGGCATAATTGCAGCAGCACCTGCGTTTTTCATATCTCTTGCAAAGTTTAGGTCCGGATACATATAAGGAAGTGGAATAAATCCTTCGTTTGCTAATTTTTCAACAGCTAGAGTTGTTTCATAGTTATCAGGCAAAAGATATTTTGAATCTTTTATAACTTCAATTTTAATCATATCTGCCCCTGATAACTCTCTTGCTAAAAGAGCTATTCTTAGTGCTTCATCGGAATTTCTTGCCCCTGATGTATTTGGGAGAATTTTTATATTTTTCGGGATATAGTCTAGTATGTTATCACAATCAGTGTTAATCCTTCTTAAAGACATTGTAATTATCTCGGCACTTGCATCTTCTATGGCTGATTTAATTAATTTTGTGTTATATTTTCCTGAGCCTAAAATGAATCTTGAGTTAAATTCGTATTTGCCGATTTTTAGCGTATCTTTCATATTATTCTCCAAAATAAAAACGCAAACGTTGGGAATGTTCGTACCTTTTTGGTGGTGCGCCCCATTGTTTGCGTTTCGCGCAATATATAAGTTAAATATAAATTAAATTTCTCACTTTGTCAATTTATTTATGCTATTATAACTTTGTGCCGATATAGCTCAGATGGTAGAGCGTCGCATTCGTAATGCGCAGGTCGTGGGTTCAAGTCCCACTATCGGCTTTTGTAAGGAGGTTAACATGGGTTGTTTAAAAAGTATAATTAAAAAAATTGTATTGATTGTCATAGTTGTTGCATTTTTTGCCTTCGGGGGTTATACATTTGTAAAAAATTCAATAAACAATTATCAAAATCCGCCAAGAGAAGAGTTTATTAAAACCGAGAAAAATTATGGAAATTTTTCTGCAGTTTCCGGAGATTATCAACTATCTCGCAGTTTCAATTTGTTCGGTTATAAAAAAATTAGCGCAAAATATTTGCCTACAGGACAAAAAATTACAATTTATGATTTAAAAAATGAAAAGACAATTTCGCCAAAAGATTTTCAAACAAAAGAAATAGATTCTAAAATTAATAATTTACTTAATAAATTAAAAGATTCATTTATAACTTTTGAAGAATTTCAAATTATACAAAGAGGAAGCTATATTGCTAAAAATAAAACAATTCCGTTTATAAAATTTAGTGCAAAAGTTAAAAATGTACCTTTTAAAAATGTAGTTGGCATAATTGCTTGTTATTCAACAACAAACGATAAAGTAAAAGAACCATCAAGCAAATTAATTGTAACCGTAGTTGATAAAAAAGCTTTTAATCCAACTATTGCACAAGGTTTTATTAATGCGCTTAAGTTTTGATTATGACTAAAATTTCTGTTATTGTTCCGGTTTATAATCTTGAAAATTATCTTGATGAAACCATTAAATCAATAGTTAATCAAACTTTTGATGATTATGAAGTTATTTTTGTAGATGATGGTTCAAATGATAATTCGATTAAAATTATAGAAAAATATCCTCAAATAACTTTATATAAAATTAATCATCAAGGAGCGGGAAGCGCCAGAAATTTTGGTTTTAAAAAAGCAAAGGGTGACTATATTTTATTTTTGGATGGCGATGATGTTTTTGATAAAAATTACTTATCAAAAATGTATCAAGCCGCTATTGAATATCAGGCAGATTTAGTTGTTTGTTGTTCAAAAGAATTAGATGAAACTAAAATTTATAATAATAATCCATATCCTTGCGGCTGGGCTTGGGATAAACTTATTAAAAAAGATTTAATTGAAAAATATAATTTAAATTTTTCATCTTTCAATTCTTCAGAAGATTTTTTATTTTCTTATGGGGCTTATTTTTTGGCTGAAAAAATTGTTTATCTTGAAGATAGTTTTGTTTTTCATAGAATTAGGAAAAAATCTTTATCCAAAAAAAGAATGGTTGAAAATATTTTTTTTGCTGCAAAAGAGTTAATGGAGCTTTTGGCTAATAATAACGTATTTGAAAAAAGAATTGATGATTTTAGAAATATCGTTTTAAAAAGCTTTATTTGGCACTATTTGGATTTTAAAAATATTTATAAAAAATATTTGGTTTATAAATTAATAAAAAATTATGAAAAAGAATTTAAAATTTTGGATTTAAAAGATGTTAAATTTGAAAAATATTTTAGGATATACCAAGAAATAATCAACTCTAAAAATTATTTTATGTTTTTGCTAAATTATATTTGTGTGAATTATAAAATCAGATGAATTTATGAAAAAAATTTCTTTTTTTGATGTATTTAAGGTTTTTTTGAAAATTGGCATAATTCTTCTTGGCGGTGGTTATGTCATAATTCCGATTATGAAAAATGAATTAATCGAAAAAAGAAATTGGTTAAATGAAGATGAATTATGTGATTATTATTGCGTAAGCCAGTGTTTACCGGGGATTATTGCAGCAAATATGTCAATTTTGGTTGGTTATAAATTAGCTAAAATAAAAGGTGCATTGGCTGCAATATTAGGTATGAGTTTTTCTCCTTTTATTTCCATTGTTGTTGTTGCACATTTGTTGAATAGAATTTTGGAAATTCCGTTTATTGAAAGTCTTTTTTGGGGTGTGAATTTATCTGTTATAGTTTTAATATATTTAGCGCTAAAAGAGATGTGGTCAAAAAGCATAGTTGATTTATTTAGTGCTTTTTGGTTTGTGTTTATTTTATTTTTGGCTTTAATTAAGGTAAATCCTGCTTATTTAATTATAGGTTCAATTATTTTGGGTGTAATTTTTCAAATTATAAAAGAAAAGAGGGATAAAAATGCATAGTACTTATTTTCTTTTATTCTTTGAATTTTTAAAGGTTGGACTGTTTACTTATGGTGGCGGTTATGCATCTTTACCTTTTTTATATTTGATGGCAGATATGTATAATTGGTTTTCTCATGAGCAATTAGTTCAGTTAATTGCAATTTCTGGGATTACCCCTGGGCCTATCGGACTCAATATGGCAACTTTTGCCGGTTATCAAACTTTAGGACTTTTAGGTGCATTTATTTCAAGTTTTGGCTTGATTTTGCCTATGATAATTATTACAAGTCAGGTGTTTAGGTTATATAGAAAATTTAGTGAAAACAAATATGTAAAATCAATTTTATATGTTCTTCGCCCAACATCATGCGCTTTAATATCAAGTGTTGGAGTTAAATTGTTTTATAATTTAATTTTGAATAATCGATTGGATTTTTCTAAGATTGATTATATTGGTTTGGCGCTTGTTGTTTTTTTGTTTTTGTTAACTTTTAAATTAAAAAGAGATCCTATAATATACATGGCGATTGCAGGATTTTTTGGCGTTTGTGTATATTTTTTAAAGTAGCATTATAGTTTAATTTCGCTCTTTTAGCATGACAATTTCTTTTATTTTTCTTTAATTTAGCTTTTGTCAATAAAATGTTTCAATATTAAGATTGTAAACACGAATTTTGGTTTAATATTCTTTGAACACAACCATTGTAAAATTTTTTTAACAAATATTTTTATTGCATGCATTTTTCTACTCAACTAGAATGTAAAACATAGTCAAGGAGTTAAATTTAAACACTTTTTGAAAGGAGTGATGGCTTAAAAAATTTAAGTAAAACGGAATGATTTTAGATTATTAACAACAAAAAAGTTTTAATTAGGTTAACTACTAGACTAAGGGTAATCCACTTTATTTCTGAAAGTGGATTTAATTTTTTCTTGCAAAAAATATTTTTAGCGGTTTTAATATGGTATAGAACACTGTAATAAACGTTGCTTATGATTAAAGTTAATAATTCCCTAATAAATGCTCAAGAAGTTGATATTGCACAGGTGCCTGTTGTATCTGATGACGGGTTGGTTTTGGATTTAGAAGTTAAAAAAGAAATTTTTTACAGACTTTTGGAAGCTCATAGATTAGCAAAAGTTAATGTAAAAATGGGTAATATTACGAACAGGGGTTTTGCAACATATGTTTGCACAAACAAAAATGTTTGGAGCCTTGGAACAAATTTTAATAATTCAAGAAATGATATTTCTTCTGTGTGTGGTGAAAGATCTGCAATTTTAAGTGCCTATAATCATGCTTTGGTATCGTATATGAAAAATCCTCAAAACGGATTTGATTTTAAAATTAAATATTTATGTATGTCTTCAAACATCGATATTAACGAATATTATGATTTTATTGTTCCTTGTGAAGATTGTCTTTCTTGGCTTAATACAAACAGGTGTTTTGATGAAGATACAACCATCTTTTCTTTTGAAAGAAAAGATGACGGCATATTGAAAATTTCTTCAACTAAGCTTGTTAAATTATTACCATATAGAACATTAAAAACTTCAAATAAATTTGTTAAAAATAAAAAAATCAATGCAACATTCGGTGCTAAAAATTCATTAATTCAATATAATATTAGTGAAAAAAATATCAATGACATGCTTTTGAAAACTTATGAGGCATATAAAAATAATTGTTTAACTCAAATTTCAGGTCAAAATATTGCTTCTTCGATATTATTTAATAACGAGATAATGACTTTTGAAAAATTGGATTGGACTAAAAGATGGTTTATTGAGCCATTGGAGCATGTTTGTGCAGAAGCGTTGATTAAAACAAAAGGTAATCTTCAGATAAAAGCTGTTTGTTATTTTGGTGATGAATATAATAATTCTGACATTAAAGATGGGGTTGTTTCTGTTAAAAGCTTGGGAAGAATTAGACAAAAACACGCAACAGGCGACACCCTTTTGATTTTAAATCTTGAAGATGAAATTTTAGTTACAACAATTGGCGAATATTTGCCTAAAAAATTTGTTCAAGGTTACAAAATTTAACTTTTTGCGCAAAAAAAATTTTTCAGGGTTTTTAAAGTTATGTAACAAGCAAAACGAAAAAACTTGTTGACGAGCGATTTTGTTTGTTATACGCTAAAATGTACCATATTGTATTAGACTACATAGTAAAGGTAATAAAGGTAATATGAGCACAGCAAACAGACAAAGAATTAGAGTATGTTTAAAAGCATACGATCATCAATTGATTGATAGTTCTGCTCAAAAGATTGTAGAGACTGCGAAAAGAACTGGCGCATCAGTGTCTGGTCCTATTCCTACTCCTACAAAACGTAGAGTATATTGTGTTCTTCGTTCACCTCACGTAGATAAAAAATCTCGTGAACATTTCGAAATGAGAACTCATAAAAGAATTATCGACATTTATGAACCAACTCAACAAACAACTGAAGAATTATCTAGAATGGATCTTCCTTCAGGAGTTGATATTGAAGTAAAACTATAATTACTTCATTTTAAGACACATGACAATTTAATATTAATGTGATCTATGTAAAAGCAGAGTTTGCCAAGCAAACAAAGCAAGTAAGTACAACAAGAGAAAAACTTTCGAAAAGTAGCTCTCACAACAGAAAGGTTTAACATGACATTAGGTGTTATTGGAAAAAAACTTGGAATGACACAAATATATGACGAAGCAGGGTTATGTATCCCTGTTACCGTTGTTGCTGTTGAAGAAGCTGTTGTAACTCAAGTAAAAACTACTGAAACAGATGGCTATGAAGCTATTCAGGTTGGTGTAGTTGCTGCTAAAGAAAAACACTTAACAAAAGCACAAATTGGTCATTTTAAGAAAAATAATCTTGAAAATTACAGACATTTACAAGAATTTAGAGTTGAAGATGCATCAAAATTTCAAGTTGGTCAAAAAATTTCTTTAGAAGTTTTAGACAATGTAGCAAAAGTTGATGTAACAGGTCGCTCAATCGGTAAAGGTTTCCAAGGTACCGTTAAGAGACATAATTTCTCAAGAGGTCCTATGGGTCACGGTTCAAAAAACCACAGAGCTCCCGGTTCAATCGGCGCTGGTACTACTCCGAGCCGTGTTGTTAAAGGTAAGAGGATGGCTGGCAATATGGGTAACGAAAGAGTTACTGTTAAAAAATTAACTTTAGCTAAAGTTATCGCAGACAAAAACTTACTATTAATTAAGGGTGCAATTCCTGGCCCTGAAGGTAAATTAGTTACAGTAAAGCCTACCAGAGCTAAATGGAATTAGAGGTGCGCAATGACAAAAAATATTGAAAATAAAACAGTTAAAATATTATCAACACAAGGTTCTGAACTAGGTCAAATGAGTTTAGAAGGTTCTGTGTTTGGTGTTGAGCCAAATGTGCATGTAATGTACTTAGCTCTTAAAAGACAATTAAACAATGCAAGAGCTGGTTTAGCTTGTGCAAAAACAAGAGCAGAAGTTTCCGGCGGCGGTAAAAAACCTTGGAAACAAAAAGGTACAGGTAGAGCTCGTGCAGGTTCATTAAGAAGCCCATTGTTCAGAGGCGGCGGCGTTATTTTTGGACCAAAACCAAGAAGCTATGAAACAGCTCTTCCTCAAAAAGCTCGTAAATTAGCATTGAAATCAGCATTAAGCGCTAAACTTGATATCATTAAAGTTGTTAAAGATTTTTCTGAAATTACAGAAGCTAAAACAAAAGTTATGGTTAAAGTTTTAAAAGATTTAAATGCTCAAGGTAAAATTTTAATTATCGCTGATTTAGCTGCTGATGAAAACAAAAATCTTGTATTATCAGCAAGAAATATTCCAAGCGTTAAATTATTGTTACCATCTAATTTGAATGTTAAAGATTTAGTTGATGCAGATACAATCATTGCGACTGAAGCTGCTATCAATTCAATCACTGAAAGGTTGGCAAAATAATGACAAACAAAAATACCAACAAAGAAAGACTATATGAAGTTATTAAAAAGCCTATCATTACAGAAAAATCTATGATGGCTACGGCAAATAATACGTATACTTTTGAAGTTAAAAAAGATGCTTCTAAAGTAGAAATTGCTCAAGCTGTTGAACTGGCTTATCCAAACCGCAAAGTTAAGAAAGTTAGAACGGTTTATATGCCTTCTCATCAAAAAAGAATGGGCATGAAATTTGGTAGAACACAATCAGGAAAGAAAGCTATTGTTACAATAGTTGGCGATCCAATTGAAGAATTGACAGGAGTATAAGATTATGGCAACTAGAAAAATTAATCCAACTTCACCTGGTCAAAGGGGTATGACAAGACCGGATTATTCTGAAATTACAACATCTACTCCTGAAAAATCATTAGTTAAATCTTTAACTAAAACAGGCGGTAGAAATAATACCGGTAGAATTACCACAAGACACATTGGTGGCGGTCATAAAAGAGCTTACCGTGTAGTTGATTTTAAAAGAGATAAAATCGGCGTAGTAGGAACGGTTATGACAATTGAATATGATCCTAACAGAAATGTTAGAATTTGCTTGGTAAATTATGCAGATGGCGAAAAAAGATATATTCTATGTCCTGAAGGCATTCAAGTTGGGGCTAAGATATGTTCAGGTCCTGAAGCAGATATTTCTGTGGGTAATGCGCTTCCGCTAGATTCTATTCCTCTTGGTGCTTTAGTTCATAATATTGAATTAAGACCGGGAAGAGGTGGAAAAATGGCAAGAAGTGCCGGCAATTCTGCACAAGTTATGGCAAAAGAAGGAAACTATGTTACTTTAAAACTTCCATCATCTGAAATGAGAATGGTTAGAAAAGATTGTTATGCAACAATCGGCGTTTTAGGTAACTCTGAATATAAAAACCTATCAACTGGTAAAGCCGGAAGAACTCGTTACTTAGGTATTAAACCAACAGTACGTGGTGTTACTATGAACCCTGTTGATCACCCGCACGGTGGTGGTGAAGGTAAAACAGGTCCCGGTGGTAATCCGAAAACTCCTTGGGGCAAACCGGCTCTTGGTTACAAAACTCGTAATCCAAAGAAAGCTTCAAGCAAGTTGATAGTAAGAAGAAGAAAAAAATAAAAGGAGAACATAAATAGATGGCTCGTTCATTAAAAAAAGGTCCATACGTTCATGAATCTTTACAAAAAAAGATTGATGCAATGAATGAAAAAAACGA
>CALURR010000032.1 GCA_944323195.1 Candidatus Gastranaerophilales bacterium | reverse complement strand
ATCTCCGCTGCTCTTAAAGCTGCTGCCGTATCAGTCGTAAAGAAGGGATTTCCTGTTCCCGCCGCAAATATTACTACTCTATTTTTTTTTAAATGTCTTATAGCTTTAAATCTAATATAAGGTTCAGCTATTTTTTCTATATCAATTGCAGATTGAACCCTGCATTCCACACCGTTTTTTCTTAATTCTGATTGAAGCGCTATAGCATTCATAACAGTTGCAAGCATGCCTACGTAATCGCCTGAAGCTTGGTCCATGCCTAACTTGGATGAATTTTTCATTCCTCTAAAAATATTTCCGCCGCCCACAACAATGGCAATTTGTGCGCCCATTTCATATGCTTTTTTAATCTCACAAACAATGTTTCTAACAGGTTCAGGGTCAATTCCAAATTGTTGATTGCCCAAAAGAGCTTCTCCTGAAACCTTTAGAAGAATTTTTTTATATTTTAAATCGCTCATTTAACACCTTTTTTCTAATCAATCATAAAATTTCAAAAATAATATAAATCAATTATACACAAGAATTGTTGAATATGTAATAATTTAATTATGCCATCAGAAAATTTTATTAAAAATATAACATCAAAAAATAATTCTATATCAGAAACAACAATTAAAAACCTGATAAAATCTGCTAATATCGAGGATTTTAGTTTTTTGTGCGAAAAAAGTGATTTTATTTTTCCTTTTTTAAAAGAAAAAATAATTAAAAATTTTGTAAAGTTAATTGAAGAAAATGAGCTAAATTCTGTTTTTGAGTTTTCAAAAGTTTACAGTTCGGATTTTGAAGAATTAATTGTGTCTTCTTGGATTAAATTTGCTAATGAAGATTTAACAGATAATATCCTTGAACTTTTTGATAATGGCACAGATGAACAAAAAGCATATGCGGCAAAGTATTTTAGCTATATTAATGACCCTTGCGCGCTTGATTATTTAAACAAATATGCTTTTTGCGATTATGAACCATTAAAGATTAATTGCGCTTTAGCTTTATCAAAGTTTAGCGATAAAATTGCTTTTAATAAAGCAAAAGAGATTGTATTAACTTCAAAAGATGATTTTGAAGTATTAGGAGCATATTCATTTATAACCGCTTATGGTTCAGACGAAGCTATAAGATTTATTGTTGAAAATTATAAAAAAAGTACTTTTAGAGAAAATATAATTGTTTCACTTTTTGATTTTTGTGATTATGAAAAGTTGACAAAAATTTTATCTAATGATGAAATTATTGAGATTTTTAGTGTTTTAATCCAAGGCTATCCTGAAAATATTAGCCTTGGTACAATTATTTATTATCAAATATATGATTATATAAAATTAATTTCAACTTATAATAATCAATTTGCAAACAATATTCTTTTGATTACAAAAACTAAATTTGACGAATATAATTCATCTGATATTTATTCGTTTGATCTTGATAAAGATACTAAAAATGAGCTTAAAAATATTACTCAATTTTTAGATAGATTAAGTTTATCTTTTGGTGATATTTTAGATGAATTAGAAAAGGATAATTTTAGAATATCTTTGGCACTTGATGTTATTAAAGAATTAAAAATTGAAAATGCTATTCAATTTATTGCAGATTTAATTAATAACAATAAACTTTCACTTGATTTGTGTGCAAAAAGCGCAATAGTTTTAAAAGATTTAAACAAAAGTTCTTTAATTAATAGAGAAAATATTAAAAATATTCAAAATGAAAATATAAAAGCCTTAATAGAAAGCTTGTTAGTCTAAAATTTCATCGCCATGGGTGTGGCGTTGTTGATTGTTTGTATTTGGTTCTTGTTTTTGTTCTTGGGTATGCTGCTCTTTTATTATAGGCTGTTGTGTTTGTGGCTTTTGTTCTTGTGGTTTTGGTTTTTCAGTTTTTTCATTTTTAATTTCTTTAGCGCCTTCAAGCCTAAAATATTGTGAATCGTCCCATCTTAAATCAATATATTTAATTTTTCCTTCAACGCTTCTTGCTTGCGGCAAAATTGAAGCTATCCATTTTGCTCTTTTCATTGCGGTATCATTAATTTCGCCAAAACGAATTAAATATTCTTTTAGCATTATATAAACATCGGAATTATTTCTTAAATCAATATATTGTACTTCTTGACCTGAATATGCTTCAATGGCTTTAGTTAATTTAATTATTTCTTCAACTCTTTTTTTATCCCAAACTTCATCAAGTCCATCTCTAACGCCATAAGTTAAAAGTTTTTTAGCTTTAATAGATGGGTTTAGAGGTAGATAATCATGATCAATTAGTGTTCCATCTGAACATAATGCCGAATTTGGTTCTGATTCAAGATTAGGTGCTAATAAAAAAGCCGGAGTTCTTTCGTCAAGTGCAATAGTTAATCTTGCAGGAAACCAAAAACGTCTTACATAAACCTTTTTTACAGGTTGAAGTTGAGAAATGTTATTTTCTAATTCTTTTGTATTTAATCTGAAAATTTGAGTATAGGGCAATTGTGTTTGCCTAATCATATTTATAATTTTATAATCAGGCGTGATAACATTGCCTTGAATTTTTATAACGGAAGGATCTGCAGCTGAAAGTTTGGCGGAATCTATATACCATTGGGGTAATTTTAGAATTTTAATCCCGCCATAGCAAATAGCAATTATCATAATTAAAGATAAAAGTATTCTAATTCTTTGCAAATTTGCTCTTGTTGCAGCGATTTGCCTTTTTATTTTATTTACTTTAAGTCTTCTTTTTTGATAAAGTAAACCCAATTTTGCCTCTTATATTTCTGCAGTTTTTAAAATTAATTCAACTAAATTGTTATAATCTATACCCATCTGATTAGCTTGTGCCGGTAAGTCAGATGTATCTGTCATACCAGGGTTAGTATTTATTTCTAGTATATATGGTATGTTATTATACACTAAAAAGTCAACTCTTGATACACCTTTGCATGAACAAGCTTTGTGGGCTTTTATTGCTAAATTTTGGATTTTTTTAGTCAATTCTTCATCAAAATTAGCAGGTAAAATAAATTCTGTTAAACCTTTTGTGTATTTTGCTTCGTAATCATACCATTGAGTTTTAGTTTTAAATCCTAAAATAGGTGTAGCGAAAATTTCAACTTCACCATCTTCTTTTTTTCTTTCCAGTACTCCAACTGTTGCTGATTTTCCTTGCAAATATTCTTCAACTAAAATCTCATCATCGCATTTTAGAGCTTCAATTATTGCGCTATCAAGCTCGTTTTCGCTATCTACTTTAGTCATGCCGATTGATGAACCTTCGTTTGCCGGTTTAATTATGATTGGATAATTTAGTTCTTTTATTTTTTCTCTATAATCATCTTTTGTAGTGTTTACACTTTTGATTAAAGGTATTTCAGGAATAGTTGAGAGAACTTTTTTTGTCATGATTTTATCCATGCAAAT
This sequence comes from Candidatus Gastranaerophilales bacterium, assembly GCA_944323195.1. Lineage (GTDB taxonomy): Bacteria > Cyanobacteriota > Vampirovibrionia > Gastranaerophilales > Gastranaerophilaceae > RUG14156. The sequence continues at coordinate 14,005 of CALURR010000032.1, read as the reverse complement.
TGAGCTTGCCTTAACCTTGCAGCCTGAATAAGGGATGTTTAAAAATTCTAAAACACCTTGTATACATCCATCTTCTCCATATCTGCCATGGAGCATATTAATTGCAAATTCAATTTTTGTATCAACTAAAATTGAAGCTATATTTCTATCTACATCAATTAAAGTTACATCTTTATAACCTAATTCAATTAATGCTCTAAAGACATTTCTTCCAGAACGCAAAGAAACTTCTCTTTCGTTGGATAATCCGCCACAAAGAACTGCAATTTTTGAATTTTTATTTATTTTTTTAGTATTTTCCATTTTTCTTCTTCACCTCTAGTCATCTTCCCTATATAAATTATTTCAGGAGTAAGTTCTATATTAAATTTTTCTTTAACTTTTGTATAAATATCAAAAACAATATTAGTATAATCAACGCTTGTTGCGCTGCCTTTATTGATTATAAAATTACAATGATTTTCCCAAACCTGACAATCGCCTACTCTATAGCCTCTAAGTCCGCATTTATCAATTAAAGCTCCGGCTGAAAATTCGCAATTAGAAGGATTTTTAAATACAGAGCCTGCGTTTGGCAAAGCTAAACTTGGTTGTCTTTCTTTTCTGAAGATTAAATTTTCATCCATTAGCGCTTTAATTTCTTCTTGATTTGCTTTTTTAAGTTCAAATTTAGCACTTAAAAAGATATATTTTTTTTCTTTTAAAATCGAATGTCTGTAAGAAAAATTAAGTTCATCTTTTTTTAGAGTGATTATTTTTTTGTTTTCAACATCGTATAATTTAGCACTGATTAAATTATCACTAATTGTTTGTCCATGGGCTCCTGCGTTCATATAAACGCATCCGCCGACACTTGCTGGTATTCCGATTAAAAATTCAAAACCTGAAAGTTTTTTTTCATATGCATATTTTGATAATGCTTGCGCTTTTACTCCTGATTCAACTTCTATAATATTACCTAAATGAGAAATTGAATTAATATTTCCGCTATATATTACAGGTTCATCCACTCCTTTAGATGAGAACAATATATTTGAGCCATTTCCTATTACAATGGGGTTAAATTCTTTATATCTTTTAAAAAGAGTTATCATTTCGCCATAATTATCAGGTAAAAAGAACAATTTGGCTCTTGATTTGATTTTAAGAGTGTTGAAATTGGTTAATAAAAAATCATTATAAAATTTTATATCATTTTGAGAGCAAATCATTAATTTCTCCGCCTATTTTTGTAATATCTCCGGCACCAAGAGTTAAAACTATATCTCCTTTTTTTAATTTTGGAGTAATCTTTTGGGCTGATAATTTAATATCACCTTCAATGTAGCTTGTGTCAATTCCTCTTTTAGTGATTTCATCTACAAAATTTTTAGAATTATATTGGGGGTCAAAATTATCTCCTGCGCTAAATACATCTAAGACAAATAATTTATCAATTGTATTAAAGCTATCTAAAAATTCATTCCATAAACCTTTTAATCTTGTGTATCTATGAGGTTGGAAAATAACCACTTTTCTTCTTTTAATATCTTTTATGGCTGATAGAGTTGATTTAATTTCTTGAGGATGATGAGCATAATCATCAATAATTTTAATATCATTTACGTCTGCTACGAGTTGAAAACGTCTTCCCATACCGCTAAATTCGGGGAAATATCTGTAATAATCATTATATTTAAAACCAAGGGTATCTAAAACAGCTAAAATTGCTAATGCGTTATAGATATTATGAATTCCCGGTATAATAAGGTTAATTTTACCGATTAATTTATCTTTTTTGTAAAAGTCAAAAGATGAATTTAACTCATCAAAAATTATATTTCTAGCGCTGTAATCAGCATTATTTTCTATTGCGTAAGTAATTATATTTTTAAATTTAGTTTGTTTTTTAAAGATATTACATCCATTATTATCAATATTTAAAAATAATGCGCTTTTTTCGTCCATATTATCAATCATTTTTTCAAATGTTGAAATAATATCAGCTAAACCGTTTTTATAATAATCAAGATGGTCTTCTTCAAGGTTGTTTATTACAACGTAGTTGGGTGAATATTTTTGAATTGTTCCATCTGATTCATCTAATTCTGCTATAAAATATTTTGAATTTTTATCTGCTTTAGCGTTAATATTTAATTTTGGGATAATTCCTCCTATAGCATAAGAAGGATTTTTATCCATTTTTTCTAAAATAAAACTTAAAAGCCCTGATGTTGTTGTTTTGCCGTGTGTTCCGGCTAGACCAATAAAAATTGGAAATCTTTCAGAGATGAATTTAAGGCAATCGGAACGGTGCATAACTTCAAGATTGTTTTCTTTTGCATATTTTAATTCAGGATTATCTTCTTTAATTGCTGACGAAATAACAACTTTAGGTTTGCCTTTAATGTTATTTTTATTATGACCTATATAAATTTTAGCTCCCAAAGAGCTTGTTAGTTTTGTGTATTTGCTTTCTTGAATATCAGAACCTGAAACACCGTAGCCTAAACATAAAAGAATTTTAGCCAGTGCGCTTTGTCCTACTCCTCCAATGGCAATGAAATGGAAATCAGGAAAATCGGGAAAATCGCTATTATTCATTAATTAAATTCCTTTATTGAAACGCAAGACACACCATGTTGGGTTTTGCCCCAATCCATGGTTTTTTTGGTAAATATAATTTTAAAGATGATAAACATTGCAATAGGAAACCAAATTGTAATGAAATATATTGAGGTTACTATTGATTCATAAAGTGCTCTTAAAAAGCCGTAATCTGCATATTTTTTAAGGCTATATATGAAACCGCAAGTGAAAAATATTGCAGTTGTAGCAACTAAAATAATGGAAGATAAAATACAATTTTCGTAACCTTTTACAAAATGGAAGGCCTGAATAAATATTTCAGCAATTAACCAAAATGGCAATAAAAATTCTGTAATATATGCAATTAAATCAAAACCTACTCTTAAAGACATGTCTTTTGAATTAAATACATCATTGGCATATTCTAAATATCTTCTAATTGAGCCTTCAACCCATCTTCTTCTTTGTCGAATTAATGCGCTAAAGCAAATTACTCCTTCTTCGTATACTTTTGCTTCAGGGCAGAAACGTATATCCCAGCCTTTTACATGGAGTCTGGTTGACATATCAAGATCGTCTGTTATTGTTTCTTCATTCCAAAAATTAATACTTTTCAGTGCTTGAAGTTTAATTAGTTCTCCGTTTCCTCTTAATTCCACAGCACCTCTAACAGCGTCTCTGCCTGCTTGCAGATGGGTATCCAGAATATATTCATTATATTGACATTTTGTATAGAAATTTTGATCTTTATTTATAATAACTTTTTGAGCCTGAACAGCACCCACATCGCAAGGTTCAAGCTTTATAAGCATTTTGTTTAGAAAATCACTATCAACTTTAGCATCAGCATCAAAAACTAAAATCGCTTCTCCTTTGGCTAATTTCATGGCATCATTTAAAACTGCTGATTTTCCTGCCGTTGCATTTTTATCTCTTACAAGAGCTTTAATTTTATCATATTTATTTGCAAGTTTTGTTATTATTTCTGCTGTGTTATCTGTACTTCTATCGTCAATTAAAATAATTTCAAAATCTTTATAATCAAGATTTAAAATGTTAAGTGCTGTTTTTTCGATAACCTCATGTTCATTATGACAAGGAATTAAAACAGAAACAAACGGGTGATAATTGCAGTTTATTACAGGCGGGTTTTTCTTTAATTTTCTTTTTTGATATTTTGTAGCAAGCCACATATAAAAAGAATATAAAAACATAAAGCCAATCAAGAAAATGATTGCCCACATTGTATTAAAATAGTTTTGAAAAATAATTAAAAATGCTATTAGGAACGAGATTATAATTAATAGCGCTATTCTTTCTTTCATTTTCCGTATTTTCTACAATCCCTATAAAACTATTTTGATTTTAACAAAAAAATATCAAAAGGTAAAATTGTTAAAATTTCTTTGTTACAAGGGCAAAAATATCATTATAACAAATGCTTACCATTAGGATTATCAATAAGAAAAAGAAGAAATTTGTTATTTTTTCACTTAATTCCTTGCTTGGTTTCTTTCCTGTAATTTTTTCAATAATTAAAAACATCACATGTCCGCCATCTAGCGCAGGAATAGGTAAAAAGTTCATAATTGCAAGGTTAATACTAATCATAGCGGTTAATAAAATTCCATTTAACATGCCTTTTGAAGCTATAATATCACCGCCTACTTTTACAACAGCAATAACACCATGCATATCAGAAGCAGAAACCTTACCTGTTATTAGCTGCCATAAGCTATATAGCATTGTGGTTGTGGTTGTATAAATATAATCAAAAGATTTAATAACAATGTCTTTTGGTGTTTTTGTTGTTGCATATACATCTTCTATTTTTAATAAAATACCCAATAAACCGTCTTTTCCAACTTTAATATTTTTTATTGTAAGTTCATTATTGTTTCTTAAGACAGTTATATTAAGAGGTTTATATGTGTCTGATAGAGCATAAGCTAAATCATTTATTGATGTATCTTTTGATAAAATTATATTTGATTTATTATAAATTTCATTTCTTAAATTAATTTGATTTTCATTTAATTTAATTCCGTCTTTTTTATATTTTTCAAGTCCTTTTAATACATTTTCACTAACTTCAAGAGGTTTTTCTTCAAACCTATTTGGAAGTTTAATTAATGTGTTTTTATTGATTGTATCTTTAATATTAGGATTTAAGATTTTTAATTCCTTTAAGTTTTTTTCAATTAAATTTTCTTGAGCGTAATCATCAAACATTTTTGAATTTTTAGCAAAAAAGGTTAATTGATAAAGATTATTTATTTTTTCATTATTAATTTTTATAATTTTATCGCCTTTTAAAACTCCTTGTTGTTCGGCATTAGAGGTAACTTTAGGCGAGAAACTGTCTACAAAAATATTTTGATTAGAAGTTGGTAGTTTATGAAAATACATAGCGCAAAATATTACAAGAACAACTGCAAAAACAATGTTCATAATAACACCTGCTGAAACAATGAAAAGCTTTTGTGCTATAGTTTTGTTTTCGTATAATTCATCTGAATTTTTTGGCAGAATTTCATCTTCATCTACTTTGAAATTTGGATTTTTTTCTTTTTCTTCTTTAATGAAATTTTCTTCATCATCTGCAAAAGAAACATAGCCCCCAAATAGGAAAGCATGAATATAAAAAGTTGTATGTTTAAGTTTGAATAATTTCCAGCTTGGACCAATTGGCATTCCTATTCCGAAACGAGTAACCCTGACATTGCATAATCTTGCTGCTACAAAATGACCTATTTCATGCACTAAAACAAGTAAACTTATTAATATAATCATTATCAATTGGTTCATCGGGTATCCTTTTTATTATTTATTCGGAGGCATTTTTTTATATAGCCCAAAAATGCTTGGTTTGTATGAGTTAAGGTTTTTATTTGACTCTGCCAATAAGAGCTTTAATTTTTTGTTTTGTTCTTCTAAGGTGCGTGCTTTTTGTTCCAGTTTTTTGTTTTGTTCTTCTAAACCTGCTAATTTTGCTTGTGCTTTAGCGTCTTGAGAACACATTAAACTAACATGCTTGGCTATTTTTTTAGCCATGGTGCGCGCTAGCATGTTTAGTGTTCTTTCTGAAATATCAAGTTTAAATCCATTTTTAGGAGTCAAATCGACATTTTTTTTAGCCAATTCAGATACAACGTATTCCCTGAATTTTTCTTGTGCTTCAAGAGATTCAGACAATAAACTAATATCATCAAAATCATTAGAATTGTTATCGGTGCTTGGGGGCAATATGTCGGGCACTTGAGATGAAATTTCATTCTCATCTGTTTTCATTGCACCTTCCAATATTCCCATTTTCTTTTCTTTAAAAGGGTGAGGTTGAACAGGGTCTTCAAGTTGGACATCAGATTCGTTTTTGATTAGGTCATCAATAGCTATGGAATCTTGCATTTTATTTATTAATGGAGTTCCATCTGAAAGAGAAATGTTGTTTAATATATTGTTTGTTTCAGAATCTGTTATTACAGTTTTTGATTGTTCTTTTTGTTTAATTATGGAATCAATTTTGGACTGTATGATTTCTTTTTCTCTTTCTTCTTGCTCTTTTTTTTCTTTTTCTTTTTCTTCTTGCTCTTCTTTTTCTTTTTGCATGTTAAAAAGATTATTTAGCACTATATCCAGTGTATTTTTATCATAAAATTCGCTGCCTTGTTCATCTTCAAATATAGCTTCTATTTGCCATTTTTTAAAAAAAGTGTCAAGAGTATAAGAATCAATGAAATAACCTTTAGAAGCCAGATTTTGCAATATTTCGTTTTTTGTGTAAACGTTTGATGTCATAATTCAACCCATAATACCTATATATTATTATATCAAAAAATAATCAATATAGTCTATTTATTTAAATAAAAAAAGAAGCCTCTTTGACAAAGAGGCATTTATTGGTTGAGTATTATATTAAATTGATTGTTTTGCTTTTGAAATTGAGTTTTTCAGTTCGTTGGCCAAATCGCCTCTTCCTGATTGTTCATAAATTTTTGTAACAGATTCTAAAAATTTCATATTATCTTTTTTGATTGTATTTTTTTGAGCATAGTTAATTTTGTTTGTTGGCCTTTGAATATATGGGCTATTAAAGTTATTATTTATTGCTTTTGGCTTTGGTGGAATTTTAAATGTATCATTGTTTTTGTATGGTGTTTGTGTAAAATCTTTGTTCATTTTAAGCACTTCTTGATTTTTGTATGGGTTTTGCGTACTTTTTTGATATTGATTTAGCGCAATTCCTTTTTTAATCATGTCGGTGTTTATTGATTTTAATTTTTCTTTGTAATTGTCTTTATATTTATTTTGAAGATATTCTTGATATTTTTGATGAGCTTTTGTTAGCTCCATTTGAGCCATTTTAAGAGTTTGACTTCTTTGGGTAATATCATTTAAATCTTCATTATTTTGTGGATATGTTTTTTGGTTATTCAAACCGATTAAAGGCTCAGATTCTTGTGATAATTTTGTTGCAAGGCTTTTTACTAAAATAGCAAATGCGGCTATGGCGCTAAGGATAATAAGTATTATACCTATATTGCTTTCTTTTAAGTTTGAAAAAATTGTAGAGCCTAAGTGTGCAAGATTAAATGAATTATCATTCCAATCTTGTATATCTTCATTGTCCAAATCGTTGTTGGTTGGCTGATATTGATTAATCGGGCGATTAATTATAACCTTTTTTTCCGGAGTTTGATTTATTTCTTCAATTTCTGAATTAGTGAATACAAGTTCTGTGTTTCTTGCATTTTTACCTTCAACATATATTCTGACTTTATTTTTGTCTAATTGCTTAACAATGACATTATCAATATCATTAACATCATCATAGATGGTTCCTGAATTGTCTGCCAAAATAGAATTTTTTAAATCAAAATATATGCTATCATCTCTTTCTATTCTTGTTTTGTAGTGTACAGCTTGAGATGAATCTATATTTAGTTCATATTTTTGTGGATTTGTTTTTGATTTTGAAATTATAACTGATGAAATTATATTTTCTTGTGCAAAACTTGGTGTGCAAAATATAATACTTAGAACCAGCGTTGTTAAAAAATTAATTTTTAAGGAATTTTTTTTCATTCCCAAATACTCTCCCATAAACTTCAAGTCTTTCAATAATTAAATGATATTAGGTTTATGGAAGTTGGGCATTAATCTTTTGATTGCATTCTTGGGTAATTTTATAGACCTAAAGATTGATTTTTTTAATTAAATTTGCCATTTCGATTGCTGCTTTAGCACATTCAGCACCCTTGTTGCCTGCTTTTGTGCCTGCTCTTTCAATAGCTTGCTCTATTGTATCTGTTGTTAGTACTCCAAATAGAACAGGTATGCCGCTATTCATTGATACTGAAGCAATCCCTTTTGATAATTCGGCACAAACATAGTCATAATGAGAAGTTGAACCTTTAATAATAGCTCCTAGGGTAACTATTGCGTTGTATTTTTTAGATTCAGCCATGTATTTTGCCATTAAAGGGATTTCAAAAGCTCCGGGAGCCCAAACAATATCAATATTTTCTTCTTTGACGTTAAGTCTTTTGAAGGTGTCAATTGCTCCGTCTAAAAGTTTAGAGCCTATAAAATCATTAAATCTTGATATAACTATACAAAATTTGTCATTTTCTTGCGCGTATAAATTACCTTCAAAAGTGTTTACCATGATATTTCTCCTTATGTTATTATATTAGCATAAAGAAATAAAAAAATAAGATATAATTTATGGTGGTATGCTTATCATTCAAAGAGTTGAATTTAAAAAATTTTTTTAAGCAACTTTTTTTGAATTGATATAATTAAAATATACGGATTAAACCAGAGGTAATAAATATGGCAAATAATGAAGGAACAATTGTACAAATAATAGGCCCTGTAATTGATGTTAAGTTTGAAGATGGGGTTTTACCTGAAATTTATGATGCATTGGAAATATATAATGATGACGGTACAAAAGTTACTGTTGAGGTTCAACAATTGCTTGGTGAAAACACTGTAAGAAGTGTTGCTATGTCGTCAACTGATGGTTTAAAACGTGGAATGAAGGTTATAAACACAGGTAATCCTATTAAAGTTCCTGTTGGTAAAGGAATTTTGGGAAGAATTTTAAATGTTTTAGGCGAACCTGTTGATAATCAAGGGCCTGTTGAAGCTCAAGACAGATTTCCAATTCATAGACCCAGTCCAAAATTAACCGAACAAAATACAAACATTGAAATTCTGGAAACAGGTATTAAAGTTATTGACCTTTTAATGCCATATCAAAAAGGTGGAAAAATCGGTTTATTTGGCGGTGCTGGGGTTGGCAAGACAGTTTTAATCATGGAGTTAATTCACAATATTGCAGCAGAACATGATGGTGTATCTGTGTTTGGCGGTGTTGGTGAACGTACTCGTGAAGGAAACGATTTATATAACGAAATGAAAGAGTCAGGTGTACTAGATAAAGTTGCTCTTATTTACGGTCAAATGAACGAACCGCCGGGAGCTCGTATGAGAGTTGGTTTATCTACATTGACTTGTGCTGAATATTTTAGAGATGTTACTCATCAAGACGTATTATTATTTATTGATAACATTTTCCGTTTTGTTCAAGCAGGTTCTGAAGTTTCGGCTCTATTGGGTCGTATGCCCTCAGCGGTTGGTTATCAGCCAACATTAGCTCAAGAAGTTGGCGAGCTTCAAGAACGTATCACATCAACTAAAGATGGTTCTATTACTTCTGTTCAAGCGGTTTATGTGCCGGCTGACGACTTAACAGACCCAGCTCCGGCTACTACATTTACTCACCTTGATGCTTCTACTGTATTATCTAGAAATATTGCATCATTAGGTATTTATCCTGCAGCAGATCCGCTTGAAAGTTCATCAAGAGCCTTGGACCCACATATAATTGGAGAAGAGCATTATTCTGTTGCTAAAAAAGTTCTTGAAATTCTTCAAAAATATAAAGATTTACAAGATATTATTGCAATTTTAGGTATGGATGAATTATCTGAAGAAGATAAATTAACAGTAAATCGTGCAAGAAAAATTCAAAGATTTTTATCTCAACCTTTCTTTGTAGCTGAACAATTTTCAGGTGTTAAAGGAAAGTATGTTAAACTTGAAGATTCAATTAAAGGCTTTAAAGAAATTATAGAAGGTAAACACGACAACGTTCCTGAACAAGCCTTTTATATGGTTGGTACTATTGAAGATGTATTAGAAAAAGCTCGTCAACAAGAAGCAGCTGGAGTTTAGGCTTTATGAGCGATAAAATTCATTTAAAAGTTATAACTCATGAAAATATTGTTTATGAAGATGATATTGATGAGTTGTATGTGCAAGCAACAGACGGACGGTTGGGAATTTTAAAAAATCATATTCCTGTTATATGTTCACTTGCAATTGGCGTAACAAAGGTTGTAAAAGAAAAAACACCCAGTTGCATTGCTACTATGGGCGGTGTTTTACAATTTGCAAATAATAAGGCAACAATTTTAACTGATGTGGCTGAACTTGATTGCGATATTGACTTAGTTAGAGCGCAACATGCTAAGCAAAGAGCAGAAGCTCGCTTAAAAGCTCACGATGAAACAATAGATATAACAAGAGCACAGTTTGCCCTTGCAAAGGCTATAGCTAGAATTTCAGCAAGAGATAAGAAGTATTAGTTTATTTTATTGCTTTGATTAAGGCTGTATCAGAGCATACTCTTATTTCTCTTTTTGAGAGGGCAAGTTTCACTTCTTCAATATAATTATCTACTTTTTTCTCGTCAAAATATTCCATAAATCTTTCTTTCATGGTTTTTTGATTAGGAGCAGGAGGCGTTATAAACCAATTTTGTATTGCTTCGGTTGTCGGAGAATATTTTGATGTAACTTTTTGAACATTAACTAAAACATCGCTAAATCCAGCCTCTTGCATATTTAAATCAAGGCTTTGTGCACTAAAATTAACTAATGGATCATCAGGGTTTGACATAAATTCCATTTCTGCTTTTTTAAAATCAAAATAATCACTTGCTTCATCAGGAATTAAAAGTTCGTAATATCTTGTGTTTTGAGAAATTATGGGTTCAAAAGCGCAATATATTCCTTGTGGTTTTAAAACTCTATATAATTCATTGAATGCTTGTTGTTTATTTAAAACATGGACTAAAACAGAGCGAGTTAAGGCTCTATCTAGATAATTGTTTTCAAGTTTAATATCATAAATATCGCTTTTTAAAAATTTTACATTATTTTTAATCTTTGAATTTTTCAAAATATTTTGACATTCATCAAGGCAATCTTGAAATTTATCTGAAAAAATAAGTTCAACCCTATCTTGAAATCTTTCTAATATTCCAAACCCCAAGAGCCCTGAGCCGCATCCAAAATCAGCTATTTTTTGATTTTCTTTTAAATCAGCCATATCAAGAACAATATTTTTAATATTCATTAGCCAGTTTAGTGTTTGTTGAATTTGAACATCGTTCATATAAGAAAATCTTGTTTTTTTAAGCCAAGTTGACCAGTTTTTGCACATGTCGCTCATAATTCCCCCAAAAGTTGTATTTAATATGTTGATAAGTGATTTTTGTATATTAAACAATTATAATTAATTATAGTTAGTATATTTTAAGATTTCGTTATGTCATTTGAAAATACTTTATCTATTGAAAATAATATAAAATATCTTAGCATGATGTTTGAGGTTAGTACAATTGCTAATCAAGTCGATAGTATATATGAACTTTTGCCAAAATTAAAAGATTATTGTGCTAAGCTGATAAATTCTAACGATATTACTTTTTATCTTCTTGAAGATCAGCATTATAAATGTATTTGTACTAATGATAAAGCAAGAAATAATGAGTTTTTTGAATGTGAAGAAGGTAATACTCCGTTTTGGGATGCTGTAAATAAAGCAAAATTAACTGCAATGAAAGATAGTCTTGGAGCACCTTTATTTAAGAATTTCTTGGAATATAATAACATAGCTTCGCTTGACCCAAGTCATGTTAGAGTGTTTTTCAATAATCAAGTTCCAATTTGTTTTTGTTTTATAAAAGAAAACAAAGATGAGCCTATTGAAGTTGATACATTTAATAATTTAGATGCAGTTTTTAGTTATATTGAACCTATAATAGCTAAATTTCATAAAAAAATAAAAAAAGATGAAGAATTGGCACAGTTGCAAAAGTCTTTGCATAATATTTCAATTCTTTATAATATTTCTCAAGCAGTTAATTTTATTGATGACCTAAAAAGATTATTGCAGGTTATTATTCAAAAAGCACTTGTAACACTGGATGCTGAAAAAGGGTCATTAATGCTTTATGATTATTCAATTAATGCTCTGCAAGTTAGAATTGTATCAGGTTTGCAAGATAAAAAATTGGAAGATGCTATTAATAATGGTGCTGTCCATTGTGCTAAGATTGCAATAGGTGAAGGAATTGCAGGAACGGTATTTTTAGAGCGTAAACCTATAATAACAAATCTTGGTTCAGCTGACCCTCGTTTTATAGTTAAAGAAGTTTTATCTAATACAAAATCGCTTTTGTGTGTTCCTTTGATTGCAAAAGGTGAGGTTATCGGTGTAATTAATATTACAAATAAAAAACACGATAAATTATTTAATCAAAAAGACCTTGAATTTATTACATCTTTAGCTAACCAAGCAGCTATTGCAATTGATAACGCCAAGTTATATGAACTTGCTACAAAAGATGGCATGACAAAACTATATATCTATCGTCATTTCTATACATTGCTGGAAAATGAAATAAGACGTTGCTCAAGATACAAAAGAAATATGTCATTATTAATGATGGATATTGATAATTTTAAAAGAATTAATGATACTTATGGACACTTAACAGGGGACACTATTTTAAAAAGACTTGCTGCAGTATTGCAAGAAACAGTGAGAAAAATAGATATTCCGGCTCGTTATGGTGGCGAAGAATTTGTTGTAATTTTGCCTGAAACAGATAAAAAAGATGCCTGTGTAATTGCTGAACGTATTAGGAAAAATATTTCTAAAATTGTTGTAAAGGTAAATGAAACAGAAAATTTATCTCCAACTGTTTCAATGGGTGTTGCGCAATACTCAACTGATGGTCAAGACCCTAAAACCTTGATTAATGCAGCTGATACAGCGCTATATTATTCTAAACATAACGGTAAAAACATGGTTTCAACTTATGAAAAAGATGGCTGCCAAAAAGTTGAACAGGTTAATATTGACCTTGATAATGAAGAACTTTTGAGTAACCAAATTGATCAGGTTAATGTTAAAGATTTAGAGTAGAAATTAATTTTTTAAAAGTAAAAGGGCTAAAAGCCCTTTTTTTTAATTCCAGACAATAAATTTTTATAAAACTCAATTGAAGAATAATAGCCAATTTTTTCAAATAGAGTTGGGTGTTTTTTAGTTAGGTATTTAAAATATTTATATAATAAAAATGCTGGAATTAAACTAAAAATCAAACTTGCAATTTTAAGAGCAAAATCAATATCTTCACTAATTCTATATCTAATAAATAATATTAAAAAAGATAAAATTGAAATAAGCATTAATAAAAATATTTTTTTAAACAAATTAACTTTTAAATTATCAATATAATTAAACATTCCAAACATTTTAGCTAATAAATATGAAGCAAAAGGAGAACATAGCGGAATGAATAAAAGTATGTCAAAATAGTTGTTTAATATTTCGTTTAATTCTTCATTCATATAAAATGGGCTTAATAAAATCATAGGAATGACACCAGCTAAATTAACAAAAAACAAGTATCCATTAAAACATAAAAAAATAACATAGAGTATTATTTTAAGAATAATTTTTTTATTTAGTTTTTGTTCCATATTTTATCAAGTTCATCTTTTGTGATTATTATATCATGGATTGTGAAATAGCCTTTTAAATTTCCTTTTAACATCTGTCTTCTGCCTGCTTCAACAATAGCATTTTCGCCTTTATTAAAATCATAAGTATCAAACATATACAAGTGTAGATTTCCTTGTTTATCTATTCCTGAATTTAGAAAATCAACACTTCCAAAAGCATTATGAAGATTTGATTTTTTTCTGTTTTCGTAGTTGGTAAATCTTTTTGTGAAATTTTTGCCATTTAATATATTTTCTTTGTTTTTAATTAATGCTTCCTTGAAATCGTCACTTTCTTTTATTCTTTTTGTTGGCGCTGAGTTATTGTGAAATATTTTTCCTTCGATACTATTTAAATTATATCCGAAATCTTTAAATTGATTTAATACCTTATCTTCAATATATGGTTTAAATTTTATAAGTTTACCATTATCATATTCGCTCAATTTTCTATCATTAATGTTAATTAATTTTGTAGTATCTTTTGTGTAAATCGGAAGTTTTTTATCTTCCGCAAGATTAAGCATTCCTGCTGCATCAGGACCGCCTGCCAAAGTTCTTGGAGCTCT
>CALURR010000031.1 GCA_944323195.1 Candidatus Gastranaerophilales bacterium | reverse complement strand
AATGCATCAGCTATTTATGATGAAGCAAAGAAAAACGACAAGGAGGCTAAATAATGAACATACAAAAAATAATAAACAATGCAGCCTCATCAAACTTTGTAAAAACAACAGCCAAATATGCTAATACTGCATCTGAAAAACTTGGCAGCGTTGTATCATCAGCTCTTGAAAAATCACCAAACAAAGATATTTTTTCTAAAATTACAAATGCTCTTGAACCAACAGGCGCCAACAATGCCTTTATTCCAATGGCACTATTGATGGTAGGTACAGTTATAGTTCCAAGAGTTCTAACTGCAGCAAAAAGAAATCCTGATGATAAAGAAGCAACAAAAGACGAAATAACTGAAATCCTGTTCAGAGATGTTCAAACAGTTCTGATAATGTTATTTGCTCTAAAATCTATAAATTCACTTGTTACCGGTATTGCAAGCAAAAAAACAGGTTTGCCGCTAACAAGCAAACCTTATCTGGATATATTCAAAAATAAAGATAAGGGCCTAAAGGGAATAAATGAAAAAGCAAAAGAATTTGCACAAAATCCAATTGAAAAATTTAAAACAGTAGGTACAAATATTCTTAACACTTTCCATCCGACACAAGGTGTTAGGGCTTTGACCGAAGAAGAGCTTATTTCTGAATATTCAGGCTTCAACAGTATAGCTGAAATCAGCAAAATGTTCGATAAAATAAAAGACCAAAATGGGGATCCTGATAAAATATTCAACAAAGTTATGAATATTTTAATTGATAATCAAAAACAAGTTATCGAACAACAAAAAACGCAAAAACTTGCAGGTATAAGCTCCAAAAAAGATAAGACTCAAGAAGTATTAAATGCTTTAGTCGAGCTTAAAGAAAAAGGCTTAAAAGGACTAAATGAAACAAGTTTAGACAAAAGCACCGAAAACATACTTGTTAACTTCTTCCAAAACAAAGAAAATAAACTTGTTAAAGACGCAAATATTGCAAACACCCTTCTAAGAACTGCGGCATATGCGTTTGAAATCATATATCTTGGTTTTGGTTTACCTGCACTTAATCAAAAAAGGCTTGAGAAAAAATATTTAAGCGGAGATAACAAAACTAATCCATCTTCATCAAGAGCCCAAAATGAGCCAAGCGCGCTTAACTCTAAAGCTATCAAAGCTAATGAAATTAAAATTTTCAACAAATTTATAAAATAATATAATTTAACAATTTGTCCTAACAGAATTTATATATTAAAATATAATTCTGTTTAAGGAGATAAAAATGTTAGAAAATATATTAATTTCACTTGCAAATTGGATTCAAAGCGTTATAACAGAGCTTGGGGCATGGGGGATTGCATTATTAATGGCAATAGAGTCTTGCAATATTCCATTACCTTCTGAAGCAATTCTGCCGTTTGCAGGATATTTAGTTACAAAAGGAGTGTTTTCAATCCATACAGCAGCATTTTTTGGAGCAATAGGCTGTGTTATAGGTTCAATTCCTTCATATTACCTTGGCTATTTTGGCGGAAGAAAATTTATTGAAAAATATGGAAAATATTTTTTAATTTCAAAACATGACCTCGAAATAGCAGACAAATGGGTTGATAAATATGGAGATTGGTCATTTTTTATCTGCAGAATGCTTCCAGTAGTTAGAACATTTATCTCGCTTCCAGCTGGAATATTAAAAGCAAAAAAAAGATTTTTCTTTACCTTTACCTTTTTAGGTTCTCTTATATGGAGTTATCTTTTAGTTTATGTAGGTATCAAACTTGGTGAAAATACGCAAGCCCTAAAGCACATTTGGCACAAATTTGATGCAATAATAATCATAGCATGTCTAATTTTAGGAATAATTTATATTTATCACCATGTGAAAAATCTAAAAAATTCATAATTTCATCCTATTCATGCGGTTTTCAATTTCTTCCAGACTGACATCTTTTGTTTCAGGCACAACGTAGTATACAAAAAACAAAGAGATAACACATATTATTGCGAAAATTAAAAATGTTATACTGCCACCCAATTTATCTAATGAAATTGGGAACAAACCCGTAACTATAAAATTAAATACAAAATTTGAAACTATTCCTATACTCATTGCTGCACCCCTATATTTCAAAGGAAAAATCTCAGCATTTATCAATAATGCCACAGGCCCCAACGACATTGAAAATGAAACAATGTATAATGCACAAGCTATAACAGCAATATATTTTACAAAAGCATAATCAAAAGCAAAGCTAAATGACAACAACAAAAGATTAACAAGCATGCCCACTAAGCCTATATATAACAAAGGCTTTCTACCAATCTTATCAACAAGTGCTATAGCAACAAAAGTCATCAAAAAATTAATCAAACCAATAAATATTGTTGCAAATAAAACATCTTGATTGGATGAAAATCCAACCATTTTAAATATTGTAGGCGCATAATATATAATCGCATTAATACCTGTTGCAATTTGAGCAAACATAATACCAATTCCTATTACAAAAGGAATTAATAAACGTTTTTCAAACTTAATTTTTTCGTTATTATTAGACAATGTCTTTTTA
Organism: Candidatus Gastranaerophilales bacterium; assembly: GCA_944323195.1. Taxonomy (GTDB): domain Bacteria; phylum Cyanobacteriota; class Vampirovibrionia; order Gastranaerophilales; family Gastranaerophilaceae; genus RUG14156. Next base: position 50,981 of record CALURR010000031.1, on the reverse strand, counting down.
ATATTCTCAATTTCAAGATCCGCATCTTGACTTTTATCAATTTTTTGTAAAACCAACCTGGCTTTATCAATTTTATTTTTTGCAACATACCACCTTGGAGTATCTTTCAACACAAACATTGCAAAAAACAAAACAATAGCCGGAACAGCTCCCAAAAGGAACATGATACGCCAAGAATGAACTAAATTTGCACAAAAATAATTAACAAAATATGAAAATAAAATACCCAGCGTTATGGCCAATTGATGAAAAGATACAATTTCACCTCTTTTTTCTTTTGTGGATATTTCACTTAAATACAAGGGTCCGGCAAAACTAACTACACCAACAGCACACCCGATAAACATTCTTGATAAAATAAGCTCAACTATATTTCTTGAAAAACAACACAAAACTGAGCCTATAATAAAAACTCCGGCTGTTAACAACATAACTTTTCTTCTGCCGATTTTATCTATTAGAGCACCATTTAAAAGTGCGCCAACAACAGCTCCAATAGAAACAGAGCTAACCAACAAACCTGAATACAAAGAGTTCATTTCAAAGCTTTGATTAATATATAACAATGCTCCGGAGATTACTCCTGTATCAAAACCGGATAATAAACCGCCAAAAGAAGCCAAAATAGCACATAAATATAAATAAGTATAATTTTTCATATATTTATTATAACAAGTTTTGTTAATAAATTCACTTTTTTATTTTTTGTGAGAAAATGTAATTAACAATTAATATTTTCTAAGGGAGAGTTTATTGGTATGTCATACATTAAAATAAATCAAGATAAATGTAAATCTTGTTATTTATGTATTGATGTGTGCCCTCATAAGCTAATTAAAAAAAGCAACAATACAGGCAGCACAGGAGAATTGACGGTTGAATTTTCAGATAATGAAAATAAATGCATTGGTTGTGCACAATGTGCAATTGTATGTCCTGAAATTGCTATAGAAGAAGTGACTAGAGAATGAACGAAAAAAATCTTTTAAAGGGTAATATCGCAATTGCAAAAGCCGCGCTTGAATGTGGTTGTAGCTGCTATTTTGGCTACCCTATTACTCCTCAAACCGATATTGGAGAATATTTAAGTCTGGAAATGCAAAAAAGAAACTTAGCCTATGTATGTGCCGAATCAGAAATCGGAGCAATAAACATGGCTCTGGGAGCTGCTTCAAGCGGCGAAAAAGTAATGACTTCAAGTTCTTCATGCGCTGTTGCGCTAATGCAAGAAACTCTTTCTTATGCTGCATCAGATGAATTACCTATTGTACTTGTAAACGTTATGAGAGCAGGTCCGGGACAAGGCTATATATTTCCTTCTCAAGGTGATTATAATCAAGCAACTATAGGCGGTGGCAATGGAGATTACAAAACAATCGTTCTTTCTCCAAGCAGCATTCAAGAATGTATTGATTTAACATATAAATCATTTCATTTAGCCCAAAAATACAAAAATCCGACAATACTTTTAGTAGATGGTTTACTGGGGCAAATGGCAGAACCTGCAATTATAACCGAAAACCCATATCCTGAAATAGATAATTCCAACTGGAGACTTGATGGTGCTAAAAATAGAACCTCAAGAAAGATACACTCACTTGAACCCAATCAAAACAAATTAAACAAGCACATTCTAAAGCTTTATCAAAAATATCAAATCATAGAGCAAAATGAACCCGATTGGGAAGAATATCTATGCAACGACGCTGAAATAATTTTAACGGCATTTGGAACAATGGCAAGAAGCGTTAAGGCAGTTTGTAACTTTTTCAGAGAAAAAGGTATTAAAATGGGAGTTTATAGACCAATAACTCTATACCCATTCCCATATAAAAGGTTAAGAGAACTATCGATAAATGCAAAACACATAATTGATATAGAAATGAATATGGGGCAAATGTTAAGAGATGTTAGGCTCAGTGTTCTTTCGAACTCTCAAATTTCATTTATAGGGAAACCTGTTGGGGATTGGCTCAAAAAAGAAGAAATAATAAACACCATAAACACCATCATAAAGGAACAATATGCAAGTATATAGCATTCCAAAATCAATAAAAGAAAATTCAAAATTCACTTTCTGTAAAGGATGTGACCACGGAGTTGCAATAAAAATTATTGCAGAAATTATTGACGAATTGAATTTAAGAGAAAATACAATCGCAATTTCATCTTCAGGTTGCTCTGTTTTATTATACAATTTTTTAGATGTTGATTGTCTTGAAGCCCCGCATGGCAGAGCATGTGCAGTTGCAACAGGCGTAAAAAGAGCTCATAGAGCAAAAAAAGATGAAAAATTCGTATTTACTTATCAAGGTGATGGTGATTTTGCTTCAATTGGTTTAAGTGAATCAATGCATAGTGCTCTTAGAGGTGAAAATATAACAGCCATTTGCATTAATAACACCAATTACGGAATGACAGGAGGGCAAATGGGTCCAACTTCAACTATGGGTCAGCTAACCACTACAAGCCCATTAGGAAGAAATAAAGAGTACCATGGCTTCCCAATAAAAACTGCAGAACAAATAGCCCTTTGTGAAGGCACTCAATTTAGTGCAAGAGTTGCACTTTATGATGTTAAAAATATTCTAAATGCAAAAAAAATAATCAAAAAAGCCTTTGAATGTCAACTAAACAACAAAGGTTTCAGTTTCGTTGAAATATTATCATCTTGCCCAACTAACTGGAAGCTATCGCCACAAGATTCACACAAAAAAATAGCCGAAGAACTAACAAAAATATACCCACTAGATATTTTTAAGGATACAACTAATGATTAAAAACTTTATTATTTCAGGCTCCGGAGGACAAGGAATATTATCAATCGGAACAGTATTAGCTAACATATTTATGCTAGGCAATAAATATGTAACATACTGCCCTTGTTATGGAGCAGAAATGAGAGGTGGGGCAGTTAATTGCGAAATCAATATGTCAGACGAAGAATTATTAACACTGCAAAACGAAAAAGCAGATTTTGTTATCGCCCTCAATCAAACATCCTTTGATAAATTTATTTCAAAAGTTAAAGAAGGAGGCACAATAATAGTTAATTCTTCAATGGCAAAAATCGAAAAAACAAGAAAAGATATAAAATATATTTTTGCACCCTTTACCCAAGAGGCAATAAAACTAGGCAATATTAAAATTGCAAATTCAATAGCCCTTGGAGTATTATCTAAAATTTTAGGAAATCTGACTGTCGAAAATGTTAAAAAAGCATATGAAAAAATTCTTAAAAACAAAAAGGAATTAATACAAAAAAATTTAGATGCCTATTTACTGGGCTACGACTATATTCAAGAAAAGGAATACGCATAATGTCAATAAATACAAAAATTGTTGCCATAGATTTTGAAGTGGCAAAAAACACAATCACAAACGATGATCTAACAAAGATATTGGATACATCAGATGAATGGATAACAACCAGAACAGGAATTAAGGAAAGAAAAGTAATCTCAGGAGATGACACTTCAACAACTCTTGGTATAGAAGCTTCAAAAAAAGTAATCAAAAGAAGTAACTTTAACGTTGAAGATATTGATTTAATCATTGCAGCAGCTTCAGCACCTGAAGACATATACCCTTCAGTATCTTGCTTAATTCAAGCAGGAATAGGCGCAAAAAATGCCGCTTGTTTCGATATTAAAGCCGCATGTTCAGGTTTTATTTACGGGCTAAATACAGCACGCGCATTTATAAAATCAGGAATATACAAAAATATCCTTTTAGTTGCAACAGACGCAACTACAAAATTTACCGATTGGAATGACAGATCTGTTTGTGTTCTTTTTGGTGATGGTGCAGGTGCTGCAATTTTAAGTGCTACAGAAGAAGATGATGATATAATTGGCGTAAATATGTTATCAGATGGAACTTGCGGAGATTACATCACCCTAACAACACAAGGAATTAACTGCCCTCTAGTTGATAAAATTCAAACAGAAGTTAAACCTTTTATTCAAATGAAGGGCAAAGACGTATATAAATATGTTATGACAGAAATTCCTCCAAAATTAGAAGAACTATTGGAACAAACAAATACAAATGTAAATGACATTGATTACTTTGTACCACATCAATCAAATCAAAGAATGATTGATGCCCTTTCTGAAAGATTAACAATTGATTCATCTAAAACTATTTCAAATATCGAAAAATACGGAAATATGTCAGCCGCTTCAATTCCTGTAGCAATAAGAGAAGGAATTGACACCGGCAAAATAAAATTGCCTGCAACAATTATGATTAGTGCATTTGGAGCAGGAATGACAGGTGCTAATGCTATCATAAAACTAAGCAAAAATGTATAAATAGGAGAATATCGAAGTATGAAAAGACGAGTAGTTGTAACCGGCATGGGGTGTGTGTCGCCCTTTGGTGTAGGTGTGGATGTCCTGTGGGAAAATCTGAAAAAAGGTAATAGCGCAATCAGATACCTAACTTTAGACAAAGAAAAACATCTTGTACACATAGGAGGTCAAGTTCCAGAATTTGATGCTTCAAAATACGTTGATCCCAAAGATGCAAGACGTATGGATAAATTTATTTTATGCTCTGTTGTTGCAGCTAGTTTAGCAATGGAAGACTCAGGCTTAGATTTAGAAAAAGAAGATTTAACAAGATTTGGCGTAATAGCAGGTTCTGCTGCAGGCGGACTTGAAACAATTCAAAAAAACCATGAAGTAATGCAAGTTAGAGGCTACCATAAATGCTCACCATTTATGGTACCAATGATGATTACCAATATGGCAGCAGGTAAAATTTCAATCAAATACGGATTAAAAGGTATGTCAAAATCAGTTGTAACAGCTTGTGCAACCGGAGCTCATTCTGTAGGAGATGCAGCAAGAGCTATTCAATGCGGCGATGCTGATATAATGATTGCAGGTGGTGCTGAAGCAGGAATTTGCGATTTAGGAATTGGAGCCTTTACATCTGCAAAAACATTGTCTAAAAACAACGAAAACCCCAAAAAAGCTTCACGACCATATGACATACACAGAGATGGTTTTGTAATGTCAGAAGGAGCAGGCATGTTGGTATTAGAAGAAAGAGAACATGCGATTAAAAGAGGAGCTAAAATCTATGCTGAATTAGCAGGTTATGGTCAATCATCAGATGCATATGACATGGTTGCGCCGGATCCAACAGGAGCAGGAGCAATTTTAGCTATGGAATTAGCCTTAAAAGACGCAAATCTTAAACCATCAGATATAGGCTATATCAATGCCCATGGCACATCAACCCACGTTGGCGACATAGCTGAATCAAATGCAATTGCAAAAGTATTTGGCGATAAAGAACAAAATAAAGACCTATTGGTTTCATCAACCAAATCAATGACCGGTCACATGCTTGGAGGTGCAGGCTCAATTGAGGCAATTATAGCAATTGAAGCACTAAATGAAGGTATTGTTCCTCCAACAATAAACATTGAAGAACAAGACCCCGAAGTTGCAAACCTTGATTACGTAAAAGACACTGCAAGAAAGAAAGATTTAAAAGCAGTTCTATCAAACTCATTTGGTTTTGGTGGCTGCAATGCGGTATTAGTCTTTACAAAATAATCCATATATCAAATACAAAAATGCTCGCTTGATAAGCGAGCATTTTTTTTACAAACCTAAACTATATAAAAAACCAACTATTATATTTCTCAATAAAGACAAACAAATAAACGCAATAATAGGAGAAATATCTATCATCCCTATTGGAGGTATTAGCTTACGAAAAGGTCCTAAGAATATTTCACTAAAGGCTTTTAGCGACTTAAACGGTTCATTATACCATTTTATATTTGGAAACCAAGACAATAAAATGGTAATAAATAAAACCAATACAATTAAATCAAATATCTTTGCAACAGCAACTGAAATACCCATTATTTGCTCCAATTTGCACTATTGTCGCAATCACAAGTCTTGTTTTCGTCAATATTTTCAACGATAGAAAATAATAATTTTTGCAATTTTGAAATATTTTCGCTAAACACTTTCATAACGGCTTCATGAGAAACAGGCTCGCAATCACCAACTAAACCCGCATCATAGTCAGTTATTAAAGAAATATTTAAAGGACACATGTTTAATTCTTTTACCAAATGCACTTCAGGATATTGAGTCATATTAATAACTTCCCATCCTTGATTTGTCAAAAAAGCGCTTTCTGCTTTAGTGTTAAATCTTGGACCTTGAATTACAACAACTGTACCTTTTTCATGAATAGAATACCCCAAATCTTTTGCACATTTAATAGCTACTTGTCTTAATTGAGGACAATATGGCTCAGCTCCGGAAATGTGTTGAATATCACCATTGTCAAAATATGTATCTTTTCTTGAATGGGTTTTATCAACATATTGATCACAAAAAACAATATCACCCGGCTTAACATGTTTTTGCAAAGAGCCAGCAGCACAAGGAGAAATAACTCTTTTGCAACCAATTGATTTCATCGCCCAAACATTAGCTCTATAATTCACCTGATGAGGTGCAATTGTATGATTTCTTCCATGACGGGGCATGAACGCAACTTTTTTGCCGGCGATAGTTCCAAGCATTAAAGCATCAGAAGTCTTTCCATAAGGTGTGTCAACAACCATTTCTTCAATATCATCTAAAAACTTATAAAAGCCAGAGCCACCAAATATACCGATTTCAGCTAAATTTCTAATTTCCATTTTTTAATCCTTAATCTTCTTTTTGTACTGATTTTTTAATCCATTCATTGGCTCTTGGGCCATTTAAAATTTTGCCGTCTGCCCTAATTCCATATCCAAATGGATCTTCACCTGTATTTAAACCGTCAACATCAATACAAATAATCTTATAAATACTATCAAACCCGTATTCATCTTCGTATGTTGGAGGTGAGGCATCAGGGGCAGAGAATATACGTTTTTCATCACCGTTTTTATCTGCAAAAGTTGTCCCCGGACTTGATTCATACCAAATCACATTATCAACCGTAATTATATCGGCTTCGTCATCAGTTTTAGGCTGAGTTTCTTTGCAAGCAGTATCTATGGGGGTCAAATCCAAATCTTTTGTTTCGTAATCAAAATAAGCATATGTATTATTGATTGTATCTCTGCAGTTAATTTGTTTTGTAGACATAATCTCGGCTAAAGTTGAACAAAAATACTCAACCGTAACTTCGCTGCCATCGGGTTTTACCCCTAAATCGCCGCCTTTATAATACTTATCTGAATTTACCATTTCACGGATTACTGTACCTAAAATTGAATTTGCCTTTTTAAATTTCATTGCGTTCTCATCAGGAGCAGATTGAAAAGCAACCGGCAAAAGAATGGCTGTTAAAATCCCTACAACAGATAATACTATCATAATTTCAGCCAAAGTAAATGCTTTTTTATTCATAGTGCAACTCTTCTCAACACCAAAAATTAAATTAAACCGATAGTTCTTAAATCTTGCGCAATAGCATTGTCAAACATGCTGGCATAAGCTAAATCCACACTTGCCACACCTGAATATTCATGTTTTTGTCTGTTTTGAAAGTTGTTATTTCTTTCAAACTGTGTTTGTAATTTTTTCAAATTTCTTTGTGTAAAATTACTTTTGAATATTGCAGGCTGTATACGCATTTGAACCTCACTTAATATTACTTATTAATAATATCATGGTTTAAGCCAATTGGCAATAAACATTTTAGCTAAGCATAACTAAATCTATCGATTAATTTTTGCTATCGCAAACACAATAGAAGCACATATTGCAAGGTTGATTGACTCAACATTATTTTCCATAAATATTGACAATTTTTCATCGCTCAACTTAACTATTTCATCAGTTAATCCATTTGCTTCTGAACCAAAAGAAATAATATATTTATCACTAAAATTAAAATCAAATAAATCATTATTTCCATCAACTACAGTCGAAATGATTTTATGTGTTTTTTTAAATTTTTTGATAAAATTCAAATCTTTTGAAATTACAATAGGAATCTTAAAAATATTTTGCGCAGTTGCTCTAATTGTTTTAGAATTATACAAATCCACACAATCACCAAACAATATTATTCCATCTATTCCAAAAGCAACAGCACTTCTTATTATTGTCCCCAAATTACCGGCATCTTTTATATTTTCAATTAAAGCAATTTTATTTAAATTATAAAAAATATTTTTATCAACTTCTTTTTCTTTAATTATACAAGCAACCTCACAAGGTGATTTTGTCGTTGTTATCTTTTTTAAAATTTCATCTGTGACATATACAAGCTTTTTGCTTCTGACTTTTTGGCATATTTCATCACCTTTTTTCGCAAAAAAATATTCAAAAACAATTCCATCATTTACAAAACCTTCAATGGTCTTTTTGCCGTCAGCAAAAATCATCTTTTCTGATTTTCTAAATTTTGGCATATGAAGTTTTTGCGCATATTTTACCAAATCATTTTGAAGACTTGTTATTTCAACAATTTCCATTTAAACTTCTTTCATAAATTCTTCTTGCCAATTTTGAAGAACATTCTTCTCACTGTCATTTAAAAGACTATAGTCGATTAAAACCTCCTCAAAAGGAAATTTTGTCAAAGTGTGTTTTTTATAATTAATATCACTATAAACACAATTTTCAAGTCTTACGCCAAACTCAAGATTTTCATTTTTGCTTTTTCCGTATAACCCCGGCTCAATAGAATGAGTCTGGTATGGTTTAATTATATCAACCGAACTCATTGAAAGTCTTGGCGGATTTTGATGGACAGAAGTACCTATACCATGACCTAAGCCATGATTAAAATAAAAACCATCTTTCTCATATGGCATTAATATTTCCCTTGCCATTAGATCTAATTTTCGGGCATTTGTTTCGCCTGAAATATAGCAAGCAAAAAACGCTTTCAAAACCATTGTGTATATTGTTTTATATATTTGTTTAGGATTTGAGCCATAATAAAAAGTTCTTGTTATATCTGTTGCATAACCGCCTTCAAAATACCCACCGCAATCTAAGAGCAACAAGCTTTCGCTTTTTAATAGTTTATTTTTGTCATAGCTGGAATAATGGATAGAAGCAGTATTTTCGTCAATTGAAAGAATTGTTTTAAAAGAAGGCATTTTAGCACCCTGTCTTGAAAGCTCATTTTCAAAAATTTGAACCAAGTCAAATTCGCTAAGCCCTTCTTTTAATTGTTTTTTAAAATTCAATATAGCCAAATCTGTCCTTCTTGAAGCATCTATCATATGCTCTATAACACTTTTTGGCTTAATTGAAGATATAATCGAAAGATTGTTTTGTTTTAATTCTTTAACTTTTTTAATTGCCAAGAAATTTTCAAGAGTAATTTCATTTATATTTACATGAATTTGAGAATTAATAGATTGAATAAAACCTTGAAACTCTTTTAATTTCATGAATTTTAAACCATTGATATTAATTTTGGGAATCTTATCCAAAAACAAAATATACTCACAAGAACTGAAATCCAAATATAAAATCGAACGAAAATTTGATGAATATCTCATTTGATAACTTCTTAAATTTGTTAAATACGAAATTTCATCAAGATTAAAAATCAACATTTTTTCAATATCTTGATTTATCTTTTTTAATTTTTGAACTTTAAAATTAAAATCATTTTTTTCAATCCCAGAATCCACCAAAAACAAGTTTGATTTGTTATCCAGCTCTAAATTTTTATCATACTTTTTATCTAAACAATATTTTCGTAAATCAAAATACTTATCCAAGTTCCAATATTCCTTTAAAGAAATATCACAAGGAACATGCATAATGGTATTTTTTTTATATCTCTTTTTAAATGCCTCTATAAATGTTTCTCCTAAATCCAATTTATAAATCGAAACATTTTTAAAAACCTGCTTTTCAACCAAAATATGGTATCTTGTATCAACAAAAATTGTGATTTTACCATTTTTTTCTAATATTGCCTCACCTTCAGTTCCTGAAAAATTTGTCAAAACATTCAAAGGTGAACCCAAATAGTGACATTTAAAAAAAGAGTCCTTTGATTTCAATAAAAGCACTTCATCATCTTTTAATATATTTTTATAATATTTTATTTGCTCTTTTAAACTACTCATATTACTCGCTTTTTAATATACAACAGAAACAATTATTTGTCTTATACTTGGCTTGTTATCAAAATCAATCAAAACTATTCTTTGATAAGAATTAAGAACCGCTTTTTTATCAATTACACTCAAAGTAATGCTATTTCCAAGAATTGATGCCTTTAAGTGCGCATGTGCGTTGCCATCATGCCAAGTTAAATCATGCTTATAAACCCTATTTAAAGGAACTATGTTTTCCATCAAAATAGAAAAATCATTTGAAAGATTAAATTCATCATCCAAAGTAATTATCGATGCTGTTGAAGCAACAGTAGAAATATTTACTATACCTGTATTTTTTTCCATTCTTGATACAATATTTTGAACTCTTGAGGTAATATCAATTACATCATCAAAACCTTTTGATGAAATTGTAAATTTTTCAGTCAAAACACCCATCCAAACCCCCTACTTTAAAAACACAGGCGATAAAATTAAAGCCAAAATCGCAAGAAACTTAATTAAAGAACTCAAACAAGGTGTAATTAAGTCTTTTAAAAGCGAGTAAATACTGTTATTTTGTTCTAAAACACTATATTGAGAAGAAATAGGTGCATTTATAAATTCATCTTTAAAATATTTTTTAGCCGCTTTTGAAACAATTGCAGAATTTATTGAAGAATACAACAACACACTGCCTGTCAAAATTGCACCAAAAACAAAACCCGCCAATGCTTCAGTGCCGAATTTCAATGCAACAAACAAAAATACAAACACAACCATTGTTGTATAGAAAATTATCTGAATAGAAGAAGTATTAGCAGCAACACTAACGCATTTTTCATAATCAGGGCGCATTTCAAAACGTAAAATTTGCGGAAACTTCTTAAACTGGTTTTTAACTTCCAATATAAGTCTTGAAGCAGTTTTAGAAACACCGCTTAAAATAAAGGAACAATAAAGATAAGGCAGCGCAGCACCCAAAAACAATGAAGCAAGAACATAAGGATTAATAATATCAATTTGTTCTAACTGAACGCTAACACTAAATGCGATTAATACCGACAAAGCCGTTAATATCCCTGTAGTAGTTAAGAAATTTTTACCAAGAGAAATGATATAATAGCCAATTTGCCCAATTGCACCAATATTAGCGTCTCTTTCGATTTCCTCGCCTATTTCATATGTATTTGAAACAATATCAATATCATTTGAAACAAGAGCAAAAATATTAATGCACATCATTATTCCAAAAGTTGAAATCATGCCCAAAATTGCAATAGTAATACCATAAATCCCCACAAGCGGCGCTTTTAAACCATCTGCCAAGAAAAAAGCTAAAACAATAGAAAAAGCTATAACAATAGTGGGTAAAAACACACCCACAAATCCTTCTTTTAAAGTTTGAACAATACAAGCAGAAAGTCCTGCAATTGCTGAATTAGCAACATTTTTAACAGTTTTAAATTTTTCAAAAATATAATTTGCATTTATAAAACAAATCACAAACCCGCTAATAGAACCTAATGCAATAGCATAAAATAACCCCAAATCACCCATTAACCAAGTATTAATTACATAATAGGAAAAAATGCAAAATAATACTATAGTACAAAAACCGGATATAAAAAGAGCCTTAATGGGATTGTTAATTTTATTCATTTTTATAAATAAAATCACAATTACAGAAGCAAAAACCCCGCTTGAAGCAATTATTAAAGGCAAAAAAGCACCCATTAAATTCAATGCCATTGCACCAACCGCCATTGATGCAACAATAGCAGCGCAAAAAGATAAAAACATATCTAAAGATAATGCGCTAACCTTAAAAATACTTTTTGTAATGCCTGACAAAAGTAATAAAGGATTTCTTTTATCATAAATCCCTATATCATTTTCTAATTGAGAAACAAGCTCTATAGCGCCCGACGTTGCTTTTTTAGTAATTGAAGCACCTACACTTGAAAACAACACCACAAGAGCAACACCAAAAACAAACCCGTCTATAACTAAATAATCTTTATAAATATGATACAAAATAACAAGAGGAATAAGCGCCAAACCAACAATGGCCATTGCTATTGCAACACCGGAATTAAATGCTATTTTAAATCCGGAATTTAATGACACGTTGTTACCTTTAGAAATTTTTGCCGCTGCGCGCGTTGCAATAAAATTTGCAATAAATCCGCAAAAAACAGCAAACACAACCCCAATTAAATAACAAAGGACAAAAGAAATGCCTAAAGGTTTTAATAATATCACAGCAATAAAAAAAGCAATAAAAAATAAAAACTTATTTTCTCTTTTAAAAAACAAGCTAACTCCATTATAGAAATAAGCAATTATCTTATCCAAAGAACCATATTTGTAATTATTATAAGAAATTTCACATATTTTACAAGAAGAAAACAATAAAGCTATAGCTCCAGAAAAAAGAGCAATCCATTTTGATTTAGTAGATGACAAATCAAGAAAATAAACACCATAACTAAGGTAGAGTGCTACAAGTAAAAAAACCCATAATATTGCATACCAAAAAAATATTTTAAGCTTTGCTTTATCTCTATCCATCTACACATCCATATTTGCTTTCTTCTACTACAATATTATAGATGAAAAAAAATTTTTAACTAAAATGTTAAGAGTTTCTTAACAAGAATTAACTTTTTCTCATCCAAAACATAAGCAATTATAGAGTTTATTTCGTTCAATAAATCACAAGATTGTTCTGATTTACGTACAGCAACAGCATAAAATTCTCTTGAATATGCTCTATTTATTATTTTATACTTACCGTTATTCAATCCGGATAAAATACAATCATCTCCAAAAATAGCATCCGCACTTCCATTTTTTAAATATTTAATAGCATCATAATATGTTTTTGCACCGATAATATAAGCGTTAGGAACAACAAGTCTAACTATTTTTTCGCCGGTTGTACCCATTACAACCACTAATTTCCCATTTTTATTAAAATAATTGAGTCCCGCTATTTTAGAATTCTTGGCAACCATAAGCTTTTGACTCGCCACAAAATAAGGAACAGAAAAATCAACAACAAGTTTTCTTTTTTCGTTAACGCTTAACGTCGCAACTAAAATATCAACTTCTTTAGAATTAAGCTTTTCAATCCTATTTTGAGCATTAACAGGAACAAATTGAATATTCTGCGGAGATTCAAACCCGAAAATACTATCAGCAATATATTGAGACAATTGAACATCAATTCCTTGTAATTCATTATTTTTATAATAACCAAAAGGAGGGGAATCTGTCTTAACTCCCACAATTAAATACCCTCTATTTTTTATGGTTTCTAAATCTGACGTTCTATCTTTTTTGTTTATACATCCGCTCATGATAAATGCGGAAAAAAGTAAAATTATTATTAAGAATATATACTTTTTCATAAAATTATTCTATCATAAAAATATGAAAGACTTAATTATTAATATACTACTATGTACATTTGGCGCATTTTTAGCGGCTTTTGCTCTTGAATGTTTTTTAGTTCCAAACCAAATAATTGATGGTGGAATAGTCGGCATTTCAATTATGGCAAGTTATATAACAAAAATAAATCTGGGTATTTTTCTGGTTTTGTTAAACATACCTTTTGTTATGCTTGCACTAAATGAATTTGGATTAAAATTTATTCTCAGAGCCTCATATAGTGTTTGCATGTTGGCGCTTTTTGTAAATACATGTCATAAAATACCAACAATCACAAATGATCTTCTATTGTCTGCGTGCTTTGGCGGCGCAATATTAGGTATTGGGGTTGGCATTGTTCTAAAAAACAATGCATGCATGGATGGAACAGAAATCTTGGCTATGAAAATATCCAAAAAATATCCATATTCGGTTGGCGAAATAATAATGTTTATAAATATTTTTATCTTTACTTGTGCAGGATTTCTATATGGCTGGGAAGAAGCAATGTATTCAGCTTTAACATACGTTGTAGCTTATAAAGCAATAGATATGATAGTTCAGGGTTTAAGCGAAGAAAAATCAATCAGAATTATCTCAGATAAAGGAAAAATAATAGGTCAAGCCATTATACAAAATCTGGACAAAACAGTTACATACCTTGACGCACAAGGCGGATACAGCAAAAACCCAAAAACAATGGTTTATTGCATAGCACCACGTATTGAACTTTATAAACTAAAAGAACTTGTTGTAAGCATAGACAAAGACGCATTTATAACTATCGAAAATGTTCATGAAGTGTATGGAAAACGTTATAAAAAAAATTAAAGTGGAATAAATCTTATAGAAAAAACCACTGTATTGTCAAATAAAATACACTTCCCCATTAAATAGAAGTGTATTTTTGTATATAATTAATTATTTACAATAAAGTTTACAATATCATTAGTGCTTTGTGGGTTAACTTTTAAAAGCTGATTGCCTGGTCCGCCCTTAGGATACGTTATAATAACAGGTTTTGCTGATGAATGAAAATTAAACAAAATTTTATCTGTTTTAGACAAAATAACTAAAAATTTAGTATTAGTATAACTTGCAATTTTTATAGGAATATACAAACCTTTAAAATTAAGCATTGGAGAAATTATAACAAACTTCGAAGGCTTGTTTTTCATAGTACTTCCTGCCAAAATTCCGGCGCTTGCTCCAATATCTGCACCAACAAAAATTGTATCATTTGTATTTATCTTAGGATAATTAGATTTCACATAAGCAATAGATTCAATAACATCATCAGGAAGTTTTTGCCAATCATCATTTGTAAATTTAAATCTCGATTTAATTTTTAATTTTTCATTATATACACTTCTCGAATGTCCCCTTAAATCCATCGCCAAAACATTATAGCCCTTCAATCTTAATTGTTGAGCTATAGGTTGCCAACACAGTGCATTTAAGGAAAATGAATGCAGCATAACAACTAAAGGCTTATTTGTCGGAGGATTTGCAATATACAAATCTCCAACCAAAATATGCTTATCTTTTGTTACAAATTCTATCTTATGTTTGGTTTTTGGCTTCTTTTTCTTTGATGTTGCAGCATTCGCACTATTTAAAAAACACAACATACAAATCATTAAGCCAAAAATAAATATTTTCTTCATAATTTAATTTTAGCAAATATGACAGTTTTAAATCAGTCATTTTTTATATTTCCTACATTTAGAGGAATTTAAGAAGAAAAATCTAAAGGGAAATTTTCGTCTGACGAAAAAAATAATATACAAATTTGAAAAGGAGCAAGACTCCTTCTCAAAACCTCCTCCCCAAGTCTAGTAGCCGCCTTATGACGGCTTTTTTTTATTGTTTAATATCAAAATAAGCCAATAAATCATCTATAACTTTTTTTGCATCAGCAACTATTTTATAGTCACAATACTTAAAAATTTCAGCATTTTCGTCTATATTTACACCTACGATTGTTTTAGAATTTTTCATCCCTTGAATATGTTGAATGGCTCCTGAAACGCCAAAAGCAACATATAATTTTGCTTCAGTGGTTGAACCTGTTTGCCCGATTTGATATTTTGCTTCCGCCAAATTAAAATCGACAACTTTTCTTGTCACCGCAAAATGAGAATCAGTAATCTTTGCTATTTTTTTTAGCTTCTTGTAATATTCATCACTTTTATTTGCATATAGACCATATCCACCGCAAAGAACTACTTTTGCGTTCGAAAAATCAACTACATTTTTTTCCTTGTCATCAATTGAACGAACCAGTTTAATTCTATCTTCATGGTATGAAATTGGCGTATATTCAAAAAATTCACCATTATCGCAATAAACAAATTCAGCCTTAAAAACACCTGAACGTATTGTTGCACAATAAGGAACCTTTTTAGATAAAATTGTCGCCATTAATTCAGAACCAAAAGTTGGCCTTGTTGGAGCAAAATACAACTTGTCATTTTTTACAATAAACTCAGCTTCTGTGCAATCTGCAACTAAACCGGTATCCAGTTGGACAGTAACTCTAGGTGCAATAGCCCGACCTTTTATGGTAGCGGGGAATAAAATAACTTCAGCCGGATTTTTTTCAAAATATTCCAAAAAGGCATCAGCATACACAGTTGAATAAAAAACATCAAAAGCACTGTCTTTAATTAATACAACCTTATCGGCGCCGGCTTTGTATGCTTTTTTGATTTCATCATCAACCAAATAAGATGCAACAAAAACAACCTCTACAAAATATTGTTCATCTTTTTTTAAATTATTAGCCTCAAAAACAAGTTTTTTCGCCTTACTTATAAGTTCAAAAGTAACTTGTTCAATTTTATTATCTTCTAAATTTATTTCACCAAAAACCAATATTTTTTTCATTTTTTATCAACCTTTAATAAAAAATCCAAAATTTTCTTTGCATAATCTTGCTTGATTTCTTGCGTATCTTTTACAATTTCCGGTCTAAATGCACGATAAACCATTGTAGGAGAGCCTATTACACCAACTTCATTCTTATTTAATCCAATGTCATCAAGATGATACTCTTCAATTAATATTTTTTGCGCCCTTATATAATCATCAATTCTTGGAATATAATTTTCTTCACACTCTTGTTTTAGAGCCAAAATACAAGGGGTTTTTATTTCATAAATATTTATTTTAGAATCAAATTTAACAGACGCAATCGCCTGATTTTTGTCTGCATTATATATCTCAGATACGTTTGTTAATTCAGGGATATTTAATAATTGAGCCAAACTCAAAGGAACTTGTTGCGTATCACCATCAACAGCCATTTGACCCATTAAAATAATACTAAAATCTGGACAATATTTTTTTATTGAAGCAGCTAAAATCTTAGATGTAGCTAATGTATCAGACCCCGCAAAAGCCTTATCTGATAATAATATTGCTCTATCGGCACCTTTTGCTAATGCATAATTTAAAATTTCTTCAGCTTGCTTTGGTCCCATAGAAATCACAGTAATATTTGCTTCCTTAAATTTGGCTTTAAGTTTAATGGCAAAATTTAAGGCATATTCATCATAAGGATTAATTTTTGAAAGCATATTTGCTCTATCAAGATTGTTTTCCTTTGTCCACTTAATATCGTCCACATCAGGAACTTGTTTTATACAAACGATTACATTCACTTATTTTAAATCCTTATCATCCACTACTTTATTTAAGCCTTGGGGTTTATCCACATTTCTTTTTAATCTCATTGCTGTTTTAAAAGCAAGAACTTGAATTACTATAATCAAACTTATAATTGTTGCAATTTTTGATTGGCATTTAGGAAATTTAAGTAATACATCACAATCGTAATCTTCGTATTCATCAGATACAACGATTGATTTTACTTTGTAGGTTTTTAAAATTTTCTTTAATAAATTACGTTCTAAATTAGTGCAATCACTTGTCAAAAAGACTAAAAGCACTTTTGTTTTATTTAATAACGCAAAGTGCCCATGGATAAATTCACCCAATGGATAAGCGCAGGTATTAATATAGCAAATTTCCTTAATTTTTAAAGCTGCCTCTTTCGACAAAGGATAATACTCTTGAAATCCGCAAATTGAAAAACCATTTTGTTTAGATAAAATTTTTGATACAACATCTAAATTTTCAATATCCGAGATTACATCTTCAATATTTTTCCTTATGGAAATAATATTTTCAATATGTGAAGATATGTCTATTTGCTTATTTTGAGCAATTTTAAGAGCAATTATCCATAACATTACGACACTTGCGCCAAAAGTCTTGGTTGCAGCAATCGCTCTTTCTTGTCCGGCTTTAATATCAAATTTGTAGTCACATGCATTATATAATTTAGAATTTTCATTATTTGTTATACACAAAGTTCTTAAATTTAGCTCTTTAATTTTTTCCATAGCTAAAACGGTGTCTACACTATTTCCTGACTGACTTATAAAAATATATAGAGCATCTTTATCAAAATTAGTAAAAGAAGAATGAGCTATTTCAGAAGCATATTCACAACTGGCTTCAACATTTGATATATTTTCAAAAAAATACTTTCCAAACAAAGAAGCATTGTAAGATGAGCCGCTTGCAACAAGCACAATTCTTTTAATATTCAAAGGAATATCAATTAAAACACAATAGTTTAAAATATAACGATTAACCAAATTCTCAATAATAACCGACTGAGAATTTATTTCCACTTCCATCATATAACTCATATTTATATTATAATGTAAAAATGATAAATTGTACCTATATACACATCCCATTTTGCGAAAAAAAATGCAAATATTGCTCTTTTTGCTCATTTAGCTTACTTAAAGCAAAAGATGAGTATATAAACGCTCTTATAAAAGAGATTAAGTTTTTTTACAAAAACAAACCCCAGAAAACAATTTATTTTGGTGGCGGCACACCATCGCTACTAGAAATTAAAGACATAGAAAAAATTATTTCAAATTTCAATTTTAATTCTAAAACAGAAATTACTATTGAAATAAACCCGCACAAAATCTCAAAAGAAAAATTAAAAACTTATAAAACTCTTGGAATAAACAGAATTTCAGTCGGTATTCAAAGTTTTGACGATAAAATTTTAAAAACAATTGGAAGAAATCATACAGCCAAAGAAGCTCTTGAAGTCATTAATAACATAAATAACATAGGTTTTGATAATTTTAGTATAGATTTAATTTATGGTTTACCTAATCAAAATTTAACAGATTGGATAAATACTCTTAATGAAGCAATAAAACTAAATCCGGCACATATTTCTTTGTATGGTTTAAAAATTGAAAAAGGAAGCTATTTTTATAAATTTCCGCCCAACAATCTTCCTAATGAAGAAATTCAAGCAAAAATGTATGAAATTGCTATTGATAAATTAAAAGAAAAATTCATCCACTATGAATTTTCAAATTTTGCCAAAAATGAAAATTATTTTTCAAAACACAATAGTGCTTACTGGCAATGTAAAAACTACTATGGCTTTGGTTTATCGGCAAGCGGATATATTGAAAATAAAAGATACACAAACACGTTTAATTTTAGAGAATATATCAAAAATCCCCTAAATAAAAATTACGAGATTTTATCAAAAGAAAATAAAATTGAAGAAGAAATTTTCCTTGGTTTAAGGTTAATTGAAGGAATTGACTTCGATGAAATTAACAATAAATACAATATCAATGTTTATCAAATTTACAAAAATGAATTTGATAAATTTTTAAACTTAAAGCTAATGAAAAAAACAACTAAAGGAATTAAACTAACACAAAAAGGTGTACTATTATCCAATGAAATACTTTGCGAATTTATTAAAATTTAAATTTATTTACAAAATTGCAAAACAAAAATCAAAAGTTTAAAATTTATATATGGAAAATAAAAATTACAGCTTAAAAAGATGGTATGATTCTAAACCCTATGCAGATGGAGTTTTAGATATATTAAAACAACTATCATTGCAATCTCATTACGATATTGCAAGAGAAGTTTTAAAAATAATTGAAACAATTAAAATAAATTCAAGAGAATTAACCCAATCAGCCCCGGTCAGCCTTGGAGTTGACAGAGTCGTAGGACTATTTTCACAAGGATACAAAAGAAGATGGTATGATAAAAATTTACCAATCGCAAGAATATTCAAAAGCGCTTCTTGCTTGCAAGATGAAGATTTTCAAAATATAATGCAAGGTATATATTGTAGTTTGAGTGAAGACAATGGAAAATAATCAGAAAATAGCCAAAGACATGCAAGAAGTAATCTATCAGATGAAATTAGACGATATTGAAGAAAATCCTGATAGTGAGTTTGAATTATTTACTTGCAGTTCTTGTGCTAAAGATATGCCTTTAGCCGGTTCTATTCAATATTCAAAATACAGATTATGTAATGATTGTGTTTTATTATATGAATTATCGCTAAAATTGGGTAAAATCAAAAACATTGACGAATTTATGGAAAAAACAGAAGACAACCGTCTTCAAACAATGTGTGATTTCATTAAACAAGAAAGTCTAAAAGAAAATAATTAATTATGAAAAATATTGTATTATTGGGCTCAACCGGTTCAATCGGCACACAAACATTGGAAGTAGTTGAAAAATTAAAAGACAAATTTAGCATATTAGCTCTTGCAGCTGGAAAAAATATTAAGCTTTTAAAAGAACAGATAATAAAATTTAAACCAAAATATGTTAGCGTTGCTGATTATATAGATATGAAGGAACTTGAAAAAGAATTTAATGATATTAAATTCTTTTGTGGCGAAGATGGGCTTTTTGAATTAGCCGACATTCCTGAAACTGATATTTTTGTTGTTGCCACTAATGGCATTGTATCTGTTAAAGCAACAATTAAAGCAATTGAAAATAAAAAAACAATAGCTCTTGCCAATAAAGAAACTCTTGTTATGGCAGGAGATATTGTAATGAAAAAAGCAAAAGAAAATAACGTTTCTATAATTCCAATTGATTCAGAACATTCTGCAATTTTGCAATGTTTAAATAAACAAGATAACCCATATGCTAAAAAACTATGGATAACAGCCTCAGGCGGGCCCTTCTTAAATAATTCAAGAGAAGAAATGGCAAATTTCACAGCAAAAGAAGCACTTAAACACCCTCGATGGATGATGGGTAAAAAAATTACAATTGATTGTGCTACATTAGTTAACAAAGGTCTTGAAGTTATTGAAGCACATCATCTTTATAATTTTAATTATGACAACATTAAAGTTGTCATCCATCCTCAAAGTATAGTTCATTCTTTTGTCGAATTTTGCGATGGTTCATTTTTAGCTCAAATGGGAGTACCATCCATGCATATTCCAATTCAATATGCGCTAAGCTACCCTGATAGATTTGAAGGCATTAAAACCAACAGCTTTAATATATATAATAAAAAACTTGAGTTTTTAGAACCCGATTTCGAAAAATTTCCCTTACTAAAAACAACAATAGAATGCGGGAAAAAAGGTGGGCTCATGCCTGCAATTTTAAATGCTGCAAACGAGGTTGCTGTCTATAAATTTTTAAATGGTGAAATCAATTTTCTTGATATAGAAAAAATCATATACAATGAAATTGAAAATTCTAAAAACATTCTAAAACCATCCTTAGATGAAATATTTGAAACAGATAAACAAATAAGACAAAAATTCCTATAAATTTCCACAGGCGGTCATTTGCCCATTAAGACTATTAAAAAAGGCATATCTAACAACTTTGGATTTCAAACCCTGCAAAACAAAAGATTTAATAATTTTACCTGTAGTATGGTTATATTGCTGATATTTGTTTGGCAAGCAATATGTGTAAACCAGATTTTCCAATTTATGCTCATTTTTTATATCATACAAAGAATAACTCAAAGGAATTAACTTATTTTTATATTCGGGTCTAAACTGCGCCACAGATAAGTCAAAACAAATTTCAGATTGAACTTTGGAATCTTGATAAGACAAATATTTTTCAATTTGCCCATTATTAGAATAAAAAATCTCTTCTAAAAGATTGTTATTAAAGTCCCTTTTCTCATATTTTAAAATTTGCGTTTTGCTATTTCCTAAAATACGACTTAAAAAACCTTCTTTTCTTAAATATATTTCAAAATAATATTTCTCAAAACAAACTCTTATTTTTAAAAGTATGTTTCTCTCAAAATCAACACTCAATAACAGCCTATCATTAATATCAAATACCAAAATAGAAGAATAGTTATTACAGTCTTGAAATTTATATATTCTACCTTCCTCTTTTGGCAGAGTTTTATTATATAAATATCTTGCTATTAGTGCTTGAGATTCAATTATAGCATTGTCGATAATTTGATTATATGTCGAATTACCTGAAATTCTTGAAATGACATCTTTAATATCTGTATTAATCTTGGCAAATCTTTGATTAAAATATTCTTGAATTCTATTATCTTTTTTATCTTGTTCGTCATCAAACGGATTTGCTTGATGTTCATTTTTTGTAAACTCGTCAAATTGATCTTGATTTTTCTTTCTTTCTTGATTTTTATTATGCGAACTAAAGCCATATGCCCCATATGACATTAATTCAACTTTTGAAGAATTATTTGTAACTTTTTCAATCATTAACAAACACACTAAATTACATCAAGACGTAATTTAATAAAACCAAAACATTAAAAAAATTGCCTAAATTAATTAACCAACTTCATTTTGTTCTTCGTATACCTGAACGCCAAACTTAGCCCTAAATAAATGTTGAACGGTTTCAGATTGGATTTCCGCCATCAAAGAATTAAATAAATTGTAAGCTTCTTTTTTATATTCAATTAATGGATCTTTTTGCCCGTATGCAACAAGCCCGATTGAATCTTTCAACATGTCAATATTACCTAAATGATCAATCCATTTAGCATCAACCACCTGAAGCAAAATATCTCTTTCAACATGACGCAATATATTATCATTTGTGTATGGTTCTTGTTTTACAAAATCATTGCCATAATATTTTGACATAACCTCATTAAAATCATTTATAGTTTCAAACTCAAACTGTTTATAAGATTGAAGTGCCAAATCTTTAAGTTTTTGAGAAATTTCATTTGCTCTTAAATCTTTAATTTCTTCAACTTTAACCTTATCTTTTAATTGAGGGAATACGCTTACAAATTCTTTACTAAACATCACCAAATCATCATAAACATATTCTTGTGGGGACATGTCTTTACTTATATATTGAGCCAGTATTCTATCAACCTCTTTTAGCATCATAAATTTAATATCTTCTCTTAAATCTGTTGAAGCTAAAACTTTTCTTCTTTGGTGATAGAATTTTTCCCTTTGAATGTTCATAACATCGTCATACTCAAGAACTGATTTTCTAATATCAAAATGATATGTTTCAACCTTCTTTTGAGCTGATTCAATTTGACGGGAAATCAATGGGTTTTCAATTGCTGTATCATCGTCAACATTTAACATTGTCATCAAGTTAGCAATTCTTTCTCCACCAAAAATTCTCATCAAATCATCTTCTAAAGATAAGAAAAATCTTGTTGACCCAGGGTCTCCCTGACGAGCAGCACGGCCTCTTAATTGATTGTCTATACGACGAGATTCGTGGCGTTCTGTACCTATTACATGTAATCCGCCTAATTCAACAACTTTATCATGTTCTTCTTGCGTTATTTTTCTTGCTTTTTCCAAAGCTTCATTTTTTAAATTTTCATAATCAGGATTTTCTTTTGTAATTCCTTTTTTATCAAGTTCTTCTTTAGCTAAATATTCAGCATTACCGCCAAGCAAAATATCAGTACCGCGGCCTGCCATGTTTGTTGCAATAGTAACAGCACCAACTCTGCCTGCTTGAGCTATAATATAAGCTTCTTTTTCATGGTGTTTAGCATTTAAAACATTATGCTTAATCCCCATTTTCTTTAATAGGTTTGATAAATATTCTGATTTTTCAATTGATATTGTACCAACTAAAGTAGGCCTGCCTATTTTTGCCATTTGTGCAATTTCTTTAGCTACACATTCATATTTTTTAGCTTTTGTCTTATAAATTACGTCAGGGAAATTAATTCTTCTATCTTGTTTATTTGTAGGAATTTGGGTAACTTGAAGATTGTATATCTTTCCAAATTCTGCTTCTTCAGTCATAGCAGTACCTGTCATGCCTGATAGTTTTGGATATAATCTAAATAAATTTTGGAATGTTATTGACGCTAAAGTTTGAGTTTCATCTTGAATTTTAACACCTTCTTTTGCTTCAATAGCTTGATGAAGTCCATCAGACCAACGCCTGCCTTCCATAATACGACCGGTAAACTCATCAACAATCATAATTTGATTGTCTTTTATTACATAATCAGTATCTTTAACAAAAAGTTCTTTTGCTTTTAAGGCTTGTAAAAGATGATGAGCATATTGAGTTTTCATATCAAAAAGCTCATCAACATTCAATAATTCTTCTGCTTTTATTACACCCTCTTCAGTAAAAATTATATTTTTATTTTTTTCATCTACTTCATAGTGTTTATCTTTTTCTAATAATGGTGCAATTTTTGCCATTAATTGATAAGTTTGTGCCGATTTTTCAAGTCGACCCGAAATTATTAAAGGTGTTCTTGCTTCATCAATTAAAATTGAATCAACTTCATCAATAATAGCGTAATTATATGGCCTTTGAACTAATGAATTGATGTCAGACGCCATATTATCTCTTAAATAATCAAAACCAAATTCATTGTTTGTACCATAAGTAATATCACAATTATAGGCTTGTTTTTTATTTTCATAACTGTTGTATTCACCGCTTGATAAAATAACACCAACACTCAAGCCTAAAAATTCGTAAATCTTACCCATCCAATCTCTATCACGTTTTGCAAGATAATCGTTAACCGTAATAACATGGACACCTTTACCTGTTAGAGCGTTTAAATAAGCAGGCAAGGTTGCAACCAAAGTCTTACCTTCACCTGTTCTCATTTCAGCAATATGACCGTCATGAAGAAATATGCCGCCAATTAATTGAACATCAAAATGTCTTAAATTTAAAACCCTTTTACTCGCTTCTCTGACTGTTGCAAAAGCATCGGGTAAAATCTCATCCAGTGCTTGTTTTTCAAGTATTCTATCTTGTTTTATATCCGTTGAAGTCGGACGTTTAGATAAAATGTCTTTAAATTCTTGCGTTTTCGCTTTTAATTGCTCATCGGTTAATTTAGAATACTCTTCCTCAAGCTCGTTAATCCTATCTACAATAGGCATGATTTTATTAATTTTTCTAACATTTGGATCTTTGAAAATTTTAAGTAAAATGTCAATTAAAGCCATTAAATTCTCCTCAAGTCTTTAACAAGGTTAATCCTATCACAAACAAAATAATAATTCATTAAGAAAGTAAGACAATTTATTTAAATTCACTTTATAAAACATTTTGTTGTATAATTTAATCATTCAATACTTTAATATAGAGGTTAAAATGACAGAAGAAAAACAATTTAAAGATACTCTTAATCTTCCAAAGACTACTCTTGCAATGAGAGCAAATGCAGCAGTTCGAGAAGTTGAAATACAAAAATTTTGGAATGAAAATAAAATTTATGAAAAAATGCTTGAAAAAAACAATGGAAATAAAAGCTTTATTTTACATGACGGCCCACCATATTTAAGCTCTGATAAAATCCATATCGGGCATGCTCTAAATAAAATTTTAAAAGATATTGTTTTAAAATATAAAACCCAATTAGGCTTTTACACTCCTTATGTCCCTGGTTATGACGCCCATGGATTGCCTATTGAAAATGCTGTCGTAAAAAATATCAAAGGCGGAAGAAACGCTCTAACTCCACTGGAATTAAGACAAAAATGCAGAGAATTTGCTGCAAAAAATTTAAAAGGACAAGAAGAAAATTTCAAACGTCTTGGTGTTTTGGGCGATTGGGAACATCCTTATTTAACTATTGCTCCGGAATATGAAGCTCGCCAAGTTGAGCTATTTTGGCAAATGTATAAAAAAGGATACATTCAAAAAGGCTTAAAACCTGTTTATTGGTGTGCAAGCTGTGAAACTGCCCTAGCTGAAGCAGAAGTTGAATATGCTGATATTTCATCAGAATCAATCTATGTAAGATTTGAAATGAAAGATTATGAAAAGCTTTATCAAAAAGCAAACATAACTTCATCAAATAAACTTTATTCAATCATTTGGACAACAACACCTTGGACAATTCCATCTAACCTTGGTATTTGTTTAAATGCCAGATATAACTACACAATTTTCGAATATCAAGGAAATAATTATTTTGTTGCAAGTGATCTTTTAGATGCATTTTTAAAAGATGTTGAATGGGAAAATGTTAAAAAATTAGGCGAATTAAAAGGTTCAGATTTTGAATATTTTAAAGCAAAACACCCATTATATAATAAAGATTCTCTTTTAATCTTAGGCGACCACGTTACCCTTGACGCCGGTACAGGCTCAGTTCACACTGCCCCAGGACATGGTTTAGAAGACTGGGAAGTAGGGCAAAAATATGGGCTTGAAACATTCTCTCCGTTTGACTCAAAGGGCTGTTGGACAAATGAAGTAGAAGATTTAGAAGGTGTTCCATATTATAAAGGTAATAAAATCGTAATTGATAAACTAAAAGAAAAAGGGGCGCTAATTAAATCACAAGAAATTATGCACTCATATCCTCATTGCTGGAGATGCAAAAACCCTGTAATGTATCGATCTACTCCTCAATGGTTTGTAAAAGTTTCAATGTTTAAAGATAATGTCTTAGAAAATATTAAAAAGGTTGATTGGTTCCCATCTTCAGGCGAAAAAAGAATTTCGAACATGGTTGAAAACCGCTCTGAATGGTGTATTTCCAGACAACGTGCCTGGGGTGTACCTATTCCTATTTTATATTGCAAAAAATGCAAAAAACCAATAATTAACGATGAAACAATTAAACTAATCTCTGAAAAATTCAAAAATGAATCTTCTGACGCTTGGGTAAAATATGAAGTTAAAGACTTCTTGCCTGAAAACTACAAGTGTGAATGCGGATGTGATGAATTTGAAAAAGAAAATGACATCATGGATGTTTGGTTTGATTCAGGTGCATCTTGGGATGCTGTTGTAAAAGCAAGAAAAAACGAATTCCAAACAGATGGCAGCCCTGTAATACCTGTTGATATGTACTTAGAAGGTTCAGACCAACACAGAGGCTGGTTCCAATCATCTTTATTAATTGCGAGTGCAACAGATAACACTGCTCCATACAAATCAGTTTTAACCCATGGTTTTGTGCTTGACGGCGAAGGAAGAAAAATGTCTAAATCATTAGGCAATATTGTTACTCCTCAAGAAGTAATCAAGGTTTATGGTGCTGATGTATTAAGACTTTGGGCAGCAAGCGTTGATTATCGAAATGATGTTAAAATCGGCGATAATCTAATTAAACAACTTGTTGAAGTATTTAAAAAAACAAGAAATACAATAAGATTTTTATTGGGTAATTTATATGACTTTGACCCCAAAAAAGACTATGTCGAATACTCTAATCTTGAAGAAATAGATAAGTTTGCACTATCTAGACTTGCGCAATTAATCAAAAATGTTGATAGCGCATTTGAAACTTATGAATTTTATAAATACTTCCAACACTTACAAAACTTTGCAAGTACAGATTTATCATCATTCTATCTTGACATTGTAAAAGACAGACTATACACACAAGGCAAAAAATCTCTATCAAGAAGAGCTTGCCAAACTGTTATGTATGAAATTTTACATACTTTAATCAGTATATTAGTTCCTGTTATGCCTCATCAAGCCGAAGATATTTGGCAAAACATGCCCGAAAACCAAAAAGAATACGAATCAGCTCTTTTGACTCCTTGGGCAAAAGTTAAAGAAGAATGGGTTAATGAAAATCTTGATGAAGAATTTTCAAAACTTCTTAAAACAAGAGAAATTGTTTCAAAAGCAATTGAACCACTACGCTCATCTGACCCTAAGATTATCGGTTCGTCTCTTGAAGCAGATATTATTATCACCTCAACAGATAAAGAAAAAGCTATGCTTTTAGACAAGTATTCTAAACTTTTGGGTGATTTATATATCGTATCTCACGTTTACACTTCAAATGAAAACGACAAAGACATCTTAAATGAATACTCTCAAGATGATTATAATGTTAAAGTATTAAAGGCAAAAGGCGAAAAATGCGCCCGTTGCTGGAAATACAGAGAACTAAACAAAGATGGCATTTGTAAAGACTGTGAAAACGCAATAAAGGAGTAACCAAATGAAAGATTTAAAAGGCACTCAAACAGAAAAAAATTTATGGGCAGCTTTTGCCGGCGAATCTCAAGCCAGAAATAAGTACACCTATTATTCATCTAAAGCCAAAAAGGAAGGCTATGTTCAGATGGCTAAAATATTTGAAAATACAGCCAACAACGAAAAAGAACATGCTAAACTTTGGTTTAAAATTTTATCAGGTGGCGCAATTAAATCAACAGAAGAAAATCTAAAAGATTGCATTCAAGGTGAAAACTATGAACACACCTCAATGTATCCTGAATTTGCTCGTATAGCAGAAGAGGAAGGCTTTGATGAAATTGCAAGATTATTTAGAGGTGTTGCAACAATTGAAAATCACCATGAACAACGCTACAAAAAACTTCTTGAAAACCTTGAAAATAACAAAGTCTTCAAAAAAGATGAAAAGCAAAGCTGGGAATGTGCCAACTGTGGTTTTGTTCTAGAGGGCGAAGAAGCTCCCGAGGTTTGTCCTGTTTGCGCTCACCCTAAAGCATATTTCTTTATTAAAGAAAATAATTTTTAAAACCTTATTAATACATATTCATAAGGCAAATATAAATAACTTTTTATAACCATAATTTAGATTAATACAATTAAAAACCGACAGTTTTAATCTAAATTTATCTAGAATAATTTAATAATATAATCGATTTTAAAATTTTAAAATCGATTATATTTTATTACAAAAATTTACAGGTTTGAGATATAAAAACAAATTAAGTAAAATTATAATATGCAAAAATATATAAATATAATTCTAGCCTCTCTATTGGCCCTAGCAACAATATCAGCCTTTGCATTTTTTAAAATAACTCAAGAAAAAAAATCGCAAAAATTATATAAACAAGGAATGTCTTTTTATAATCAAGAAAAATATCAAGACGCTTACTATAATTTTTCAAAAATAAACCATTTTTCTAAATTATATGAGTTGTCTTTATTAAAAGAATTTCAATGTGCCAACAATCTCCAAGACAAACAAACGGCACATAAAAAAATAAAAGAGCTGGCCAAATTAACTAAAGATAAAAATTTACGTCCTTACGTCTTATACAATGAGGCAAATTTAAGTAATGAATTAAATACAAATTCCAAAAATCAACTTGAAAAAAAATACAACTACATTCAAAAAACATACCCAAATAGTGATTTTGCAATAGCTAGCGGATATAAACTAGCCCAAATTTTAAAAGAAAAAAACAGTGTTCTTACAAAAGAAAAATATATAGAATATCTAAACTACGCTCCAAATGGCAAATTTAGCCTGAACGCTTTAGATGAAATCGCCAAATTTCAAACGGAGCTATCAAAAGACGATTGGGACGTCATAGCTCTTGCTTATTTTCAAAATAACAAATACAATGAGGCACTTAACGCCTTCAAAAAAACAAGTTTTTCAAAAAATTGGGCATATATTGCTCAATGTTATAAATCATTAAAACAATACGAAAAAGAAAAACAAATCATTATAGAAGGACTTGACTTAAAAACAAGCGCGATAGAAGAAAAAGATATAAGCAACCAAATAGAAAGGCTTATTACTATTTCAAACGCAAACAAAATTGCAACTCTGCAAGATTTATTCACAAAATATGAGAATTCTTATATTCATCCAACAGTCACTTATATGTTGGCAGAATCAAGCACATCAATTCGCGCAATAAAACTATATGAAACCATAATGGAAAAATATCCAACCTCAACTTGGGCATCAAATTCTCTATGGGAAGTATTTTGGTATAATTATCAACAAAAAAGATATAGAACTTGCGAACAACTTGCAAAAACACATACTGAAATTTATTTCAATTCAACAGATGCACCAAGAGTAGCTTATTGGTATGGGAAATCATTATTAAAAGAAAAAAAGAATAAACAAGCTCGCGATGCTTTTTACTATGTTATTGAAAAATATCCATTAAGCTATTATTCTTTTTTATCAGCAAGACAATTAAAAATGTCAAAAGCAAAAAAAATAATAATCAAAAAACCCATTACAAGCTATAATGTAAATTCGATTAATAAACAATTATTTAAAGATGAGCTTCTGTTAACTTTAGCAAATAACAACGATTATAGTACAATTGACGATTTAAAAATCGATAATGAACTTATTAAAGCTTGGATTTTCTATAAAAAAGAAAACTATCCAAAATCAATTAATCTTGTAAAAAACGAACTAATGGAAAAATATATTATTGAACAAAATGATAAGAATGAACAAAAAATACAAAAATTATCTTTTTCCAACTATGAACTAAAACTAATGTATCCAATATTCTTTGAAAACATAATCAATGAATATGCCAAAAAATATAAACTAAGTCCATATTTATTTTTAAGTCTAATCAGAGAAGAAAGCCACTTTGACAAAAATGCCAAAAGTTCAGTTGGTGCAATAGGCTTATGTCAATTAATGATTCCAACTGCAAGCTTCATTGAAAAAAAACCTATTTCAAAAGAGTTGCTTTTAAATGAAGATGAAAATATAAAAATAGGAATGAAATATTTTAAATATTTGATTGACTACTTCAAAGGAAATGAATATCTGGCAATTATTGGTTACAATGCAGGCCCCGGAAATATAGACAAATGGTTGAATAATCCAAACATATCCTCAAGTGAGCTGGATGTATTTGTTGAAAATATTCCATATTTAGAAACAAAAAACTATATTAAAAAAATATTATCTTCATATTGGGTATATGTAAACATATATTCAAAAAATTAAACATATAAAAGCCTGACCAAGAGTCAGGCTTTTATTTTATATATTCCCACTTAATGCTTTTTTGTTTTTATTATGCTGCAGTGTTTGCTTGTTGCTGATCTTTTGCTTGTTCTAGATTGATTGTATTATCAAACTTAGCAAGAGTTTCGTTAGCTACTGCTTTAACTGCTTCATCAGGTGAATTCAATGATTCAGCTAGAATTTGTTTAACGTTTTCCTTATCTTGAGGTTCAGCTACATATTGAAGTGCTTGTATAGCAGCAACCTTAACCTCAGGTCTTGAATCATTATTGATTACATTAACTACATCATTAAATCCTACTAAATCATTTAAGGCTAATGGCGCAATTGGTTGTTCGCCATTTGCTTTTTGAGTTTCGATATATTGATTCAATTCATCTCTTTGAAGTTTTTGAATCATTGCCAATGTGTATAATGCAAATATTCTGTTTTTATTTGCTTTATCACGTGGTGATAATTGTTCAGATAATGCCTCTTCTTCAGGAGTTAATTTTTCGCCTTTAGTTATTTTTTCAGCAACCGCAATTTGCTTATCAGTAGGTCCTTCAAGTCCGTTTGTATCTTCTTTAATTACGTCAACTAAAGCATTCATAATAGGTTCAGATACAACTTGTAAAGCTACTTTTGGCTCACTTTGAGCATAAGAAGCTATTTTATTAATTGCATCTGCCTTCTTATCAGAATCAGTGTCTTTTAATTGTTGAATTAACTCATCAGCATTAATTGTAATTGGAACTTCTTGAGGAGTAGAAGCTTCTACTTGTGGTTGAGCTTGAACTTGAGATTGTTCTTGAACTTGAGGCTGTTCTTGAATTTGAGGTTGAGCTTCAGTTTGTTGAACAACAGCAGGTTGTTGTTGAGCCATAACACTTTCAGGCATCATTTGAGGTGCCGGAGTTTCTAGTGTTTGCACATTTGTTTGTGATGGTTGAAAATAAACTGGTTGTTGAGGTATCACTTGTTGTTGAACAGGTTGAAACTCAATTGGTTGCTGCATCATTGGATTTTGCATCGGCATGTATTGTTGATATGCGTTTGGCATAACTTGTTGTTGATAAGCTGATGCTTGAGGCATTTGATATAATGAGTTTTGATAATTATATGGAGCAGATTGAGCAGCTGTTTGTGGTGTTGAACCATAAGCTGTAGGATTATATATGTTAATGCTTACTGCGTTTGCTCCACCCGCTTGTGGGTATAATTGTTGAGCATTTGTGGGTTGAATCATCTAGTTCTCCTTTTTGTGTAATCTCCACACGTTACATACAACACATGTGAATTTAATAAATTGCTAACTTTTTTATTTTTTCTTAACATTTTTTAAAATTATATTACTTTAAATAATCAGACCTTTCAAATATACCTGATGAATTTTTAATAAAATCCCAAGCTTCAACCATTGCCAATCCAATAGTAGAAATTGAAGCTATTGCTTTATTTTTTGACAAAATTGCACCTAAACTAAATGCAAAATTTGGAAGATAACGAACGCCCGAAGTAAAAAAGCCCTTACAGTAACCGCTTATTCTACCCCAAACTTCATTTACACCTCCCATAAAATTGTTTTTTAATAACCAGTTTTTTCTTTTAGCATCTTTATAAGATGCTCTATCGGCTTTTTGCGAGGCGACTGAAGTTTCGATAAAAGTATCTGCTGACGCCTTTGCATATTCGTTATTTGAATTCAAAACAGCAGTTTTGTGCATGTCATATAGACATGAAAACAAACTTAAACTACCTGCTGTTTTTGAAATTATCGTCATATTAATTTCCTTGTTTTACTTCTATTGCCTCCGGCGCAGACATTTTTAATAATATTTCAGAAACCATTCTTTGTTCCTCACCGGTTTTATCTTTATTTTCAGCTTGCAATTGTTTTAAAAGCTGAACTGTTTCATCATTACCAACACTATAACCTAATTGCAATGTTACCAAACCTAAAAATCTTACAGTTGCAGAAGGGTCTTTTAAGGTTTTATTTAACAATGGAATTAAGCTTGGATTATCTTTTCGATTTTCATCTTCTTTAAATCTTTCCATCAAATCTTTAGCACCAATTAAACGAATTTTAGGATTGGCATCATTTAAATAATTTTCCAAAGATTTAATATAATCATCTGTTAATGGAACAATTTTTTTTGTTTCCCCATTATTTGTTTTATTTTCTTCATTTGTTTTTTGAGCTTCCCCATTATCAGTTTTACCAACAAGGTTATTTGGGGTATTTGAATTTAGTGATGTTTGATTTTGATAAGGGAAATATGGTTGTTGATTAATCATATTATTATAATTAGACGGATACAAAGGCAAATTTGGATTTGTATTTTGACCATACATTGAATAATATCCTTGATTTTGTACAGGATTAGAAGCACAAGAACCACCTTGAGCGAATGCCTGAGGTGAATATATATTTATACTAACCGCATTTGGTCCTTGCGATGGAATTTGCGTTTGATTTTGAAAAGCTGAATTAATTGGATTTTGTTGCATAACTTTCCCTTGCTCTATCTTTTATATTATAAAAAACAGATTTATCATAAAAATTGCCCGTTAATTTAAAAAATATTAAGAATAAATAAATTCAACAACTATGTTTATGCTAAAATAATACTGAAATTAATTTTTCCAAGGAGATAAAATGTCACAAACATCAACTTACAAAGATAAATATGAAATGGTTATTGGGCTGGAAGTCCATGCTCAACTTAAAACAAACAGCAAAATTTTTGGTCGTGAAGGCTGCGAATTCGGAAAAGACCCCAATACTGAAACAGGGACAATCACACTAGGTTTACCGGGGGTATTACCCGTATTAAATAAAGAATGCGTTAACATGGGTATCTTAACCGGTTTAGCGCTGCATTCAACCATCCCAAATCGTTGTAAGTTTGACAGAAAACAATATTTTTACCCAGATTTGCCCAAAGGTTACCAAATTTCACAATATGATGAACCAATATGTCTTGGCGGATGGGTTCAAATTTCAAACAAAAAAATCGGAATTACAAGAGCGCACCTTGAAGAGGATGCAGGAAAATTAGTTCATGCAGGAGCTGCGGGTCTTTATGGCTCAAGCTATTCATTGGTTGATCTAAACAGAGCAGGCACTCCATTATTAGAAATAGTTTCAGAACCTGATATGAGAAGTCCGGAAGAAGCAAGAGAGTATGTTGAAACTCTAAGAAATATATTAAGATATATTGGCGTATGTGATGGAAATCTTGAAGAAGGTTCCATGAGGGCAGACGCAAATATATCAATTCGTCCAATAGGTCAAAAAGAGTTCGGAACACGCGCAGAAATTAAAAATGTAAATAGCTTCCGTTCATTAGTTAGAGCCTTAGAATATGAATTTATCCGTCAAGCAGAAATTCTTGAAGAAGGTGGCGAAGTAATTCAAGAAACAAGATTATGGGATGATAACGAAGGCATAACTTCATCTATGAGAGGAAAAGAGGACGCCCATGATTATCGTTACTTCCCTGAACCGGATTTAATGCCTCTTGAAATATCAAAAGAATGGGTTGAAGAAGTTAGAAGCAAAATGCCTGAATTGCCTGATGAAAAAATGGAAAGATACCAAAAGGCAGGTTTAAGCGAATATGACGCAAGCGTTATAGTTAATCAAATCGAAATGGCAAAATATTTTGACGAACTTTTAAAAACAGGGGTTGATGCAAAAACAGCTTCAAACTTCCTAATGGGCGAAGTTGCAGCGTATTTAAAAGAAGAAAAAATTTCAATAGAAAATTCAAAATTAACTGTTGAAAACTTTGCAAAATTATTAGGTTTATTAAAGAAAGGCACAATTTCGAACAATATTGCTAAAGGTCTTATTATTGATATTCTAAAAACAGGAAAAGACGCTCAAGAGCTTGTTGAAGAAAAGGGATTGTCTGTTATTTCTGATGAAAGCTCAATTCTTCCAATTGTTCAAAAAGTTGTTAACGATAATCCTGAGCAAGTTGCAGCCTATAAAGGCGGAAAAGATAAACTATTTGGTTTCTTTGTAGGTCAAATAATGAAAGAAACTAAAGGCAGAGCTAATCCACAATTATTAAATAAATTATTAAAACAAGAGTTGGAAAAATAATTTGTTTATTATATAATTAATTTGTTACATAATTAAATGCCGATGAGGCGACCCGAGTAAAGCGAGCTTAGCGACAGCTTAGCGAGCAAAGCGAGGGCATGGGTGTGCGAAGCACGAAGGCAGAAGCGTTGAGCTTGTGCCAAGTGCGAAGTCCGTACCACGAGCCACAGGTGGCATATATGACAACTGAATAAGATTAAATGCTGATGTGGCCCGTTGAATTTTTGAAAAAAATTCAATAGAAATTATTAACCAATTTCGCCACAGGTGGCATATATGACAACTGAATAAGATTAAATGCCGATGTGGCGAAATTGGTAGACGCACCAGACTCAAAATCTGGCGTGGTTCACCCCACGTGCCGGTTCGACTCCGGCCATCGGCAATTAAAAAAACTCCCTATAAGGGAGTTTTTTTAATGCTTATTTCATCGGAGTACAGCTCGAACTACGGAAGATCCGCTCCTGAGGAAATCAAAGATTTCCACGTTGCGTGGGTAAGGTATCCGCACTTGGCACGAGTTCAACACTCCTGCCTTCGTTGTAGTTCCTGTGAAATTTACTAAAGTAAATTTCTACGTCACTTTAGTCCAGTATCGGGACTGTCTGTCAAAACTCATCGTTTTGACATCGCAGCCCTTACATCCTTCTGCTTCTTTGTTTAAGTCTAACTCCAGCCGAAGTAAGACTTAAACTGCAGAAGATCTGCACACACCTCTGTCTTCCTTGTTCTCGCCTACTCCATCGGAGTATGGCTCGAACTACGGAAGATCCGCTCCTGAGGAAATCAAAGATTTCCACGTTGCGTGGGTAAGGTATCCGCACTTGGCACGAGTTCAACACTCCTGCCTTCGTGCTGCACACACCTCTGTCTTCCTTGTTCTCGCCTACTCCATCGGAGTACAGCTCGAACTACGGAAGATCCCAATTAAAGCTCTTGATGTAGTTGTCCTTATTAATATCACCCAAAACTTTTACCCTAAAATACCTTGGTTCAGGGTTTTCAATTTCAATAGAAGGAATTTTGCTCATTTTTTCAACAGTTTCAGCACTACGTTGTTTTGTCTTATTTCCTGACAAACTAGTTATCAACTGATTAATTGAAACATTACCAACTTTACCAAGAGCATTTGAAATATTTTGAGACAATTTGCCATATATCTTTATATCAGCATAATTTTCCAAAATACTGTAATTTCCATCCAAATATAAACTCAAATTTTTTCCTTTGGAATAAATTTGAAGATTTTTTATCTCACCGCTGTCAATACTTAATTGCCCTTTAATATTTTCAAACTCGCCTGTTTTATATGGCGTTAAAACTTCAATTAAATTATTTAAAGAAAATCCCAATAGTCCATTTTTAAATAAATTACCGGCTCTTAATAAATATTCCAAAGAACCTAATTTTGGCATTTTACCTTTATCTATTGAAAATTCCACTTCTGATTTAACATTTTTAATATTATCAGGAGTGTTTATATTCTTTGCGCTAAGAACCACAGAGCCATATGCTTTACCAAAAATTTGATTTTCTAAATTCAAAAACTGTTTAGCTAAAGTATTTGCATCACAACCGTTCATGTTTGCACTAAGAGCTAATTTAGAAGTATTTACACCATATCTTCCTTTGGCAGATATTGTGCCTTGAGCAATATCTAACACGATATTTTTTAAATGAAATTCATTATTATCATAATTAAAATCGCCTTTTAAATTTTGTGAATTAATTTTGCCATACACGACATCTTTTATACTAAAACTGCCATCTTTAATTACTATATCATCAGGCTTAATAATTAAATCTTGCTTTTTGTTAATATCTGTTTTTTGAGATGGAACCGCAAGATTATTTAATAAATCAGCTATATCAATTTTTTGAGATACTACATCAACTCTATTGATAATATAAGGCGGCTCAAGTTTATTTAGTGCTCTTAATTTTAGCGTCAAATCACTTTCTTTATTTTTTGCATTTATGTCAGCATCAATAAACTTATTTGAAATACTTACTTTTATATTATTAATTTTAGTATCATACAAAGGAATATCCAAATCTTGTAAATTTGCCTTGCCTGTAATTCTTGGTTCTTTATAATTACCATTCAAACTAATATCACATTCAAAATTTCCTTGTTTTAAAAGGGATTTCTTAAATACCAGATTTAAAATTCTGACATTAATAGGTGCAGAAGTTGAAATTCTCAAATTATTATAATAAATTTCATTATTATGCGAAATTGCTTCTCCATTGACTCTTAGTGCGGTAATTGGATTGATTTTATTATTTTGATTTCTTATATATTTTATAAGTCTTAAATTGTGTATAACAGCAATATTATCACTTACTGATATTCTGCCTGCAATTTCTCTGTCGTGATTTGTATCTCCCAAATTTGCCCCGCTGAAAGATATATCAGAATTTCTTGGAATTTTAGATGAAAAATCGATTTGATAATTATTTAAATCACCCCTAAAACTGCCTTTAACGGGAATTTCGCCGGTAATTTTTACAGGATAAGTTAAATATGGATTGATTATATTGTCACATGTAACCTCGTTTGCTATAGTTGAAAAATCGGCGCTAAATTCTTGTTTATTATATATATCTTTAATTTGTGCATTGATAAATACCGGCATAGACTCATAATCTATGCTCAATGAATTTAATTTTATATCATCATTTTTTACAATTATTTTTCCTGATTTTAATTTACTTGAAGTTACTTTTATCTTAGGAATAATTTGATTTAATTTATTTAAATTAATGTCCTTTAAATAAACAACCATGTCTCCTTTTGGAGTTTTAGACATGAAATTATCAATATATCCCTTAATTTTCACCCCGCCTTGCGCTATAATTGCATCAAAGTTTTCAAATATTAATTTATTTTCCTTTATTTTAATAAGTCCGGAATTAAATTTAATACCAGCATTTTC
Source organism: Candidatus Gastranaerophilales bacterium (assembly GCA_944323195.1). Lineage (GTDB taxonomy): Bacteria > Cyanobacteriota > Vampirovibrionia > Gastranaerophilales > Gastranaerophilaceae > RUG14156. Next base: position 13,398 of record CALURR010000031.1, on the reverse strand, counting down.
TTCACTATTCAAACCAATAATATAACCGTCATTTTGTATATTATCAAAATTAATATTATTAATATTAATTATGCCTTTTGAATTAATATTAATTTTTGAATAAAAATTGATACCGAAAAGATTTGAAGTCAATCTTTTTAATGAGTTGTTCATAAATGAAGCATTTTTTACTTCATTTACAATATCCCTAAAAGAAACTTTATTAGAAGCAATATTACTTCTAAAATCAATTAAACCGTCTTTTGCTATTTTTTCTATTGGAGTCTTGGAATTAAAATGAACATTAAATTTTGAATTTCCTATAAATAATTCAAAAAAAGCGGATTGGCTGTTGCCAAAATTCAAAACTCCTGTAACATTTTTAGCTCCAAGTCTATTTTTTAAAATTATTTTATTTTGTTTTAAATTTAAATTTCCGCTCAACAAAAGCGCATTTAAAAATTCTTTGTTTTCGTAATCTTCAATTTTACCTTTAAGATTAATACTTGCACCCATTAAACCACTTGTTGCAGCAATTTGTTTCGTCATAGACAAATATGGTTTTGAAATAATACTATTATTAAATATTCTTAAAATACTGCTAGTTTTTGCATTTGCAATTTTAACATTTAAATCAACATCACCTTTAGTATTTCCTTTTCCTGTTAAAAGAAAATCTGCGCCATCCATCTTACCTTTTATTTCTTTAAAAATAAGCTCCCTGTCATTAAAAACAAGCTTACAATCGCCATTAACAAGATTTGCAGCCAATCCATCTAATTTTGCAGTTGCATTCCTAGCCTCAAAGCTCCCGAAAATTTGCGCGTCTTTAAGTGTGCCTTGGGTCTTAATATCTATATTTCCATATCCTGAAATTTGCATTATAGGAACAGGCCCAATATTAAAACCAATTATTTGTTGAACAGGCACAAGGTACAATTTTGCAAAAGCCAAATCAATATTTCTTGTAGATTTAACAGCATATTTTCCATACAAAGAATCATCAAGATTTGATACACCATCTACAATTACATATTCATTTTGAGGTGTGTAAACTCTTGTAAAAACTCTCATTTTATCTTTCATAAATAAAACATTTACATCATTTTGTATGAAAGACTTTGGATAATTAGGAATATGGACATTTTCTGCTTTTAAATTCCCGGTTATATCAACCGGTGTAAAGCTTTTGATATTCATATTGCCCTTTAGTAAAGCATGGAAATTTGACTTTTTAAGAGAAGGAATACCTTTTGGACGATAATATATTAAATTATCAGGCAAGAAATATATAAAATTATTTAATTGTGTATTATTTAAAACTACATTTATATCAGGTACGGGATTTTTAGAAAATAATTTTTCCACTTTTCCTTTAGCCTTAATATTAAGTTCATTAGAAATAACATCTAAATTTGAAAACTCAAAAACATTATTTTCATATTTAAAAATTGAACTCAACAAAACATTTTGATATGGAGAAATAATCTTCCCGTCATTCAACTTCAAGGTTGGTTTGTTAATTGAAAGTTTGATGGTTTTATTAAAATCACTATCTTTATTAGAATAGATATTTAAATTCAATATACCATCAAGACTTAATATATCTTTTGAAATGTATTTTTTAGCAGCATCATTAAAAATATATAAATTTACATCATTTAAATTGATATTCAAATTAACATCTTTAGAGTTTTTAAAAGGATATTTAGAATCAATATCTACACTTAAATTTGCAACTTGTTCTTTTGAGTTAATCAACGTTGTAATCTTGCCTTTTTGGGAAAGTTTAAAAACTTTATGTTTTTTTGAAATATCAATATCAGTATTTGATAAACATAGTTTTGTTTTTGATTTAACTTTATACTCATCAATAAAAGTTAAGTTAATGTTATTAATTTTTGAAACTAATCTTGATAAAGTAATATCGGAATTTTTAAATTTTTCAAGCTCTTTTTTATTTAAAGCATTTAAAAAATCTATTTCGCCTTTTTCATTTCTTGATAACACTACTGCAATTTCTTCAATTGCCATGTCTTTAATATTGATTTTTTTAACAAATAAACTAAAAGGCTTAATTGTAATATTTGGATTTTTTATTGTTACAAATTTAAGTGACTTGTTTGAATTATATATGTTTACGCAATTTGCACTAAAAATTAAATCCAGTTTTGAATTAAAAGAAATATTTGATTTTTCAACTTGCAGCTTTAAACCGGTATTTTTCTCAAAAAGACTTTCAATATTATTTATTGAAACTATATTTTTTATAATACCTGCAACAAAAACAAAGATTAATATAATTACAGATAATAAGAAATATTTTTGCTTGTTTGTCATAACTTTTTTTTGCATATATAGATTATAAAATTTTTTAAAATAATTTGCTAAAAAATATTTAAAAATTCATATAATTAGAAGGTTGAAAATATGAAAAAATACATTAACATTGAATTATGGTAAAAAAATCTTATTTAATAATTTTAATAATTATTACATTTTTTGTTACAAATTTGTATTGTTTTGCTTTTTCTCCTTATTTAAAAAAAGGAACACTAATCAAAGTTTACACAAAAGTGCCGCTAACGACAAAAAACCTTGAAGAAGGTTCCAGAGTTTATTTTATTGCGCCTGCTGATGTTTGGGTATTGGAAGACAAGGCAATAGAAAAAGGTGATATATTTTTAGGTTATGTAAGCATGCTGAAAATGCCTGTTCAAGGGGTAAACGCCGCAATGAGCATCAATATTGATTCATTGGTTAAAGTCAACGGAGAAAAAAGACAAATCAAAGGAAAAATAATCTTTTCAGGCAGTGACGTACTAGGCGGGAATTTGACAAATCCTGCCTCTTATAACACTACAATTCACCCAAGAAAAGTTTACGGAAACCCTTGGGGTGGAACACTACAATATGTTCCAAGCGGAGAATATGAATTTGGTCAACATGTTAGGATTGATGCAAGAGATAATATTTTTGTTGAAATAGATGAAGATTTTTACATTTGAAAAAAATTTGTCAAAAATATTTTTAGTGTGATAAAATAACTTTAGCTGTTTTGGTGAGGAGTATATGGTTAAAAAAACATTAACAGCAATCATTTTATCTATCATTTTTACGCTATATCCTGCTTATAGCGCAACAAACTATAATTATACTTCAGCCGACATGAAAGAAAACTCACCTAACCTTCAAGGATATGCATTATTTGTGCCGGCAGGAATAACCTGCAGTGCAATTTTATCAAATGAAATTAATTCACTTTCAGCTGTAGCAGGACAAACTATCAATCTTGTTCTACCTGTAGACTTTAAGTACAACAATAAATTAATTGCGCCATCCGGTAGCACAATTATGGGCAATGTTGTTCAAACAAATAAAGCTACTTATGGAAACAGAAACGCCAAAATGCTAATTAAATTCACAACCATAAGAACCCCATACAATAATACAATTCCAATAAATGCGGTCATCGCGACAAATGATGGCACAGGAATCTTAAGAGGAGCAACTACAATGGATAGCGCCAAAGAATATGCCAAAGATGCAGCAATAGGAACAGCATCAGGCGCAGTTGCAGGCGTTGTGGCCGGAGCAATCAGAGGAGATGTAGGTCAAGGCGCATTATATGGAGCAGCCATTGGTGGAACCATGGGGCTAATCAAAAGAACAACAGACAAAGGAGAAGAAATCAGAATACCTGCAAATAGCGAAATAAATATACTGTTTAAACAACCAATAACACTAACAGCACAATAAATTAGCTCTTGTGGGTAATTTATAAAACTTGTTTATAAACAATAATTTATTCTGGAAACAAAAATTATGGCACAGATTAGAAACAGATTTGACATACAAAACTCAATAACAGAAGATGATACGGTAACTGCAAAAAGATTACCCAACCTATTTGACGACATAGATGAATTAAAACCGGCAAGCGGAATTTTAATCTCTATTGCAACTCATATATTAATAGCGTTAATACTAATGATTTTTAGCGCACTATATGGGCTTGTATTTCCTCATCTTCCTAAACCGGAACTTCCAAATAGGGATGTAGAATTCAAATTGGTTCAAAATGAATCAAAACCGCCTATTAACAAAAATACAAAAATAAGATCAGACAGAGACTCTAGAGCAGGCGGAAAACATGACCCAAAAAGAGCAATATCAGAGCCAAGCCCTATGGCATCAAAACCAACTAAACAAGCTAAAGCACAAAGTCAACCTATGGCTCCCAAAAAGACTGTTGTCCAAAAACAACCGCAGACTAAACCTACTCCAACAACAAAACCAACAATAGCTCAATCAAAACCAATTCAAAAACCTACAATATCAAAACCAACCGCAGTTAAACCAACTGCAAAACCTTCATATAAACCAAGCAATGTAGTTAAACCGACTGCACCCAAAATTGCAACAGCTCCAAAGAGCCCTTTTACAATAACAGCACCAAAAAGCTCAGCCCCTGTAGGTTCAACCTATAAACCAAAAGGAACACCCTCAGGCTCATCAGGCGGCTCTTCAACAGGCTCAAAAAGTGGAGCTCCTGCGCCAAAATTTAGTTCAGGCGGTTCATCTGGCGGCTCATCAAGAGGTTCATCAAGCGGCTCTAGCGGTTCAAGATACGCTTCCAGAGGCTCATCCGGCGGTTATGGCTCAGGCGGAAACCCAAGCCCCGGAAATCCTAATGGCGCACCGGGAATTGATGCAATCAGACAGCCAAACTGGGGTCCATATATGAGAGACCTTGAACAAAGAATCAAAAGAAATTGGTCACCTCCAAAAGGAGATAGCTCAAAACGTGTTGTAATAACATTTACAATCGGTAGAGACGGTAGATTGTTATCCAAAAAAATCACAAAATCATCAGGCGTGCCTTTGGCAGACAGAGCTGCAATGAGTGCAATAGAATTAACAGCACCATTTAGACCGCTCCCTCCTGAATTTAAAGGACAATCCGTTCCGATTGAATTTACATTCGATTACAATGTATTAAACAGTGTTTTAAGATAAGTAAAATAGATAAAAGAGGATATAAAAATGGATTTAATGTTAACGGCAATAGCACAAGATTGGGCAGTTCTAACCCCAATTTTCATATGTTCTATTTTGGTTGTATATGTTGCAATCAACAGAATTATGTACTATAAGAAAAACGAAAGAAATATTTCAGAATTTATTCCAAGTCTTCAAAAAGCTCTGGTAAAAAACAACATTGGAGCTGCTCAAAGAATCTCTGTTCAATTAGGCGGAATTATTTCTGAAATGGTAGACGAAGCTTTAAGAATATACACAGAGCAAAAAGCCGGATTTTCAAGAGCATATGATATTTCTTCATCCTTGGCAACAAGAAAACTGGAACGTCACTTGACAATTCTAGGTACAATTGGCGGCGTTGCACCTTTTCTTGGTTTGTTTGGTACTGTTGTTAGAATTTTATACACATTCCAAGATTTAGCAACGCAAGGTAATCAATCAGCAGCAGTAGCAACAGGTATAGCTTCAGCCCTTATTGCAACAGCACTTGGTCTTGGTGTTGCAATTGTTGCAGTTGTACTATTTAACTATTTCCAAACAGTTGTTGCACGTTTTGAATCTGATTTTAAATTAATTAAACTTGTATTTTTAAGCTTTATTGATTCAGATGAAGAAGTAGCGATTGATCAAAACAATTCAATTGCTCTATAGTTGAGGACAAAATGAATTTCACAAGTACACAAGATGACGGCAGAAAAAAGACATTTAACGAGATAAATATCACTCCTTTAACTGATATTTTTCTTGTGCTGTTAATAATTATGATGGTTATAGCACCGAGTTTTCAATCCGTAGATAACAATATAAAAATGCCTGAAATAAACTCAGGATTATCCATTGAAAACGAAAAAGCCACAGTTTCAATCACAAAAGATGGTTCATTTTATGTCAATGAAACAAAAGTTTCACCAGATGATATTGAAAACTCTTTCAATAATATAATCTCATCTCTTGAAAAAAAAGAGGTAGTAGTTAGAGCAGACAAAGAAACAAAAAGCTCTGAAATTATGAAAGTAATGAAAGCAGCACAAAATGCAGGTTTTGAAAAACTTGTTGTAGCAGGTGAACCACTAAGCAAAAAACAACAAAGAGATTTAGAAGAAAAAGCAGAGCTAGGAGAATAATAATGAAAAGACAAACATTTAATGAAATAAATATTACTCCTTTAACTGATATTTTTCTTGTGCTGTTAATCTTGATGATGGTTATAGCACCAATATTGGATCAACAAGGGCTATCTTTAGCAGTTCCCGAATACGTTGAAGAAAATCAAGTACAAAAAGATAATAAAATTCTTGAAATAACAGTCACACCTGACAATAAATATTTATTAAACGGTTCAGAAATTCAAGAATCAAACCTGCTTTCAGCAATTAAAGAAGAGGCAAAAAACAAGCCTGACGGTTTATTAATTCAGGCAAGCGGTGACTCTAACCACGAAAGCGTTGTAAGGCTTATGGATAACGCCAGAAACGCAGGAGTTCAAAGTATTTCAATAGTAGAAATTTAAAATGATAATCTATTATAAAAGAAAAAGTCTGGTTAAGAAAGTAAAATCCGTTTTATCAGAATTTATCTATAAAAGGAGTGTTAATCGCGCTCCCTTTTTTGCATTTTTTAAAACCATTTTCTTTTTATTTATTTCATTGCTAACAATAGCTTATTTAGCTTATTTATTTTTATTGCCCAAATACATTGATGAAAACAAAATTGAAACTTACATAAATAAATATTTGTCAAAAAACACGAAATTAATTTTAAACGTTGAAAATATCAATATTTATCCTGATTACAAATTTGATATAAATTTAAAAGCAGACAAAATAAATCTAAAATATTCTAATAACAAAAATTTTATAACTCTTGATAAGCCTGTTATTGAAATTAATCTCATTACTTTATTGTTTAATTACATAGATTTAAACAAAGTAAAAGCAGAGCAAATTATAATTAATACAAACTTCACAAAGGATAAAAAATATGATTGCTTTAACTATTTCAGCCCTGAACTTTTAGGAGATAAATCAGATAAATCGAAATTCGAATTAAGAAATATAAAAATTTTTGTAGATAAATTTAATCTTAATATTTATGACGAAAACATAAAAAAGAATTTCTATTTAAAAGCCGATAATATTAAAATAACTTCGTCAACTCTAAACAATAAAAACCAAAGACCTTTTAATATAAAAGCTGATGGTGTAATATCTTCAAATAATAAAAAAATTGCAGACTTTAATTTAAATCTAAACTTAAAATTAAGACAAAAAACCATCAAAAGGTACAGAAAAATAATTGAAAAACTAAACTACAACCCTTTAGTTTATGCTGATAAATACAATTTTAAAGCCTCTGCAGCAATAGATTTAAAAATTACACCACTAGACGAAAAAATTGATATAGATGGAAAAATAAATCTAAAAGATTACACGTTTAATATTGATAACGTATTCATTCCAAAAAACAATCTTGAACTGCATTTTAAAGGCGATAAAATTATTTCTAATTGCGATTTTAATCTTATTAAACATCAATTCATTAAAATCAAATCCACAATTTCGATTTCAAAAAATAAATACATAGAATTGAAACTCAATTCAAACAACATAAATCTATCGGAATTAAGCACTATTATAAATGCATTTAATAAAATTTTAAATCTAAACTTAAAATATGATGAAATCATATTAAACGGCTCAGCAATAGCTGATTTATATATCAAAAGCAATTTTAAAACAATTAATTCAAATGGCACATTAAACATTAAAAATGCCTCAATTTTACACAAAAAAACCGGTTTTAAAATTAAAGACATAAATTCAAATATTAATTTTGAAAACAATAAAATAAATATTCTAAACAGCTATGCCTATATTGATAACTCAAAATTTTATTTGGAGGGTTTAATTGACGAAAACACAAATTTAAACTTAAAAATCCACTCTGATTTAATCAACATAGCACAACTTTTAACCATGTTAAAATCACTACCTGTTTCATCTTCGGTTTTAAAAGATTTAAAAAACTATGATTTTAAAGACGGATTATTCAAAGCTCAAGCAAAAATCAAAGGGAATCTTAAAAACCCTTTAATTGAAACTAACTCCACCTTAAAAAATCTAAAAATATATTCAAAACAATATCAAACAACTTTTCTTTCAAATGAAGTTCTAATAAGTGCAAATCCAAAAAATAATAAATTAGATTTCTTTGAAATATTATCACTAAATAATAAGATAAAAAATCATAGCAACACGATAACAATTCCTAAACTAAACTTAAAAATAAATGAAAATGATATTCTAATTGAAAAATCAAAATTAACTATAGATAAAATTTCAGCCGATTTTGAAGGTGCAATTAATTCCTACAAAACAAAAGAACCTCAAATTAACATATCTTTGGCAGGATTGATTCCACAATACAATAAATTACTAATTATCAAAAACAAAACACCTCAAATCAAAACAAATATAGCAATAAAAAAAGATAACTTAGAAATTAAAAATTTAGATTTAATCTCCAATAATAAAAATATTTTAAACATAAAAGGCACAATCTCAAAACTATCTCAAACTCCCGAATTTAATGCCTTTAAAATCAATATACCCGAAAAAATTTCATTAGTTTTGCCAAAATTAGATAATACAACCCTGGATATAACAGGTCAAATCAACCTTTTAGGCAACATCAAAAACCCTGATATTAATGCAGACCTAATAATCGACAATTTAAACTACAAACCATATTATCTATCTATAAAAGATATGATTTTAAACATAAAAAATTCAAAAGCCTATATCAATATAACAAAAGGAAGAATTTTAAATTCTGATTTCGACTTGGTTGCACAAGGCAAATATGCTAATAATAAAATAATTTTTGATTTTCTGAATATTCAATCAAACTACATAAATCTTGCAATGCTTGAAAAATTAAATAAATCATCTCAAGCATCAACTCAAATACCAATTAAAATCCTAAATCTTAAAGGAAGCATAATGGCGCTTGAAATGATGGATTTTCTTCTAAATTCGGTTTATTTTGAAGGAAATTTAGAAAATAATATACTAAACCTAACGCACTATAGCGCAGATGCATTTAACGGAAATGCTTCAGGCTCAATTAATATAAATCTAAAAACAAACAAAATTAAAACTCAAACAATCCTAAAAGAAATTAATGTAAGGCTATTATCCGGCCAAATCAAAGAATTTTCTATTGCAGCAAGCGGAAAATTGAGTGCACTAACAAACCTTGAATTTCAAGGAATAGATTATAATTCAATAATAAAAACCCTAAAAGGCTATATTAAATTCAATATTGATAATGGTGAATTATCACAATTTGCAAAATTAGAAAGATACCTTCAAGCAGGAAATATTTTATCCCAAAGCATATTAAAATTAAGCCTAAATTCAGCAGTTTCCGCCATTACAAAACAAAATACTGGCGATTTTAAAACAATAGAAGGAACCTTTAAAATAGATAATTCCTGGATAAATGTCCAATATATCAAAACACAAGGAACAAATATGAGCACATACCTTGAAGGCAGGGTTAATATGCTAACAAAATATTGCGCCATAAAAGTTTATGGCAGAATTCCAACTTCTATGGTTAATATAATGGGCAATATTGGAAGTTTCACAACAAATGAATTGGTGAACAAAATGTCTAACGATGCCAAAGAAATAATCAAATCAATAACAATTTCACCAATTGAAAAAATGCTTTCAATAAAAATTCCTGATGAATATATTGAAAAAATTCCTCCTTTAACCATTTCAAATACACCAACAAGAGAATTTATGGTTATAATAAACGGCCCTGCTGAAGAGAGAAGCTCAGTCAAATATTTCAAATGGAATTTGAAAGAAACAAATTAAAACATAAAAAAATAATTAAGAAATTAAAGTTTTTTAATTTTTAGATATAAGATAATAGTATTATGAAATACAAAGATTATTATGAAATACTGGGTGTACAAAGAAGTGCATCTCAACAAGAAATTAAATCAGCATACAGAAAACTGGCAAGAAAATATCACCCTGATGTTAATAAAGCAGCTGACGCACAAGCAAAATTTAAAGACATAAATGAGGCCTACGAAGTTTTAGGTGATGAAAACAAAAGAAAAAGGTATGATCAGCTAGGTTCTGCTTGGCAACAAGGTGCAGATTTTACACCACCCCCTGGGTTTGAAGGTTTTAATTTTTCAAATTTTGGACAAGGTAATTCCCAAGCAGGAGGATTTTCCGATTTCTTTTCTGCAATTTTTGGCGACATATTGAACCAACAACAAAGTCAATCAAGATCTTATTCATCAAGCAATTTTGGCGGTGGTTTTTCCAATTTTGGAGATTTCTCACAATTTCAAAATGCAAGAAGCACAAGACAAAATAGAACATCTGAACCCAAAAAAGAAGAAAATCTTGACATAGTCCAAAATGTTATATTGACTGTGGACGATTTAATTAATTGTCCCAAAAAATCAGTTACAATAACATCTTATCAACCTTGCCAAGTTTGCCATGGCTCAAAGACGGGCTTTTGTTCAAATTGCTCATCTACAGGTATTGAAAAAATAACAAAAAACCTAACTTTTAAAGTACCTAAATTTGTTAAACAAGGCCAAAAAATAAGACTCAAAGGCGAAGGTAAAACTGATGCCTATGGCAAAAAAGGCGATGTTTATCTTGTTGTTAAAATTGAAGACAAAAATTATGAAATTGATGGTGAAAATTTAATAAAAGATGTTGAAATCCTGCCTTATGAAGCAGTTTTAGGCTGCGAAGCACAGGTTTTAGCACCATCAGGCAAATTTAAAATAAAAATTCCACCGCTAACATCTTCAGGCAAAAAACTAAGACTAAAAGGCATGGGGTTGGCTAAAAAAGATGGAACAAAAGGAGATTTGGAAGCAAGAATTAAAATAAAAGTTCCTGAAAATCTATCTTCCGAAGCCAAGGAATTATACGAAAAATTGAAAAAATTAAACTCATAAAAAGATGTGTTAAGCACATCTTTTTTTATACTTTATTTTTATTATACTTTTGTCTATTATTAAACTAACGGATAAATTGTATAATAAAGTATTAAGACTTCTGGCTTAAAACTTTTTATTATACTGTCGAATAAGGGAGTTAACAATGGGTATTGAAGAAAAATTGACAACCGAAAAACTTAGCAAAGCAAGATTTTGGACAATATTAATCCTTTGTATTATTGGCCTGGCACTAAGTATAGAATTAAGCTATATTTTTTATAAAACAAATTTCTTACCTAATTTTGCACAAAGTTTTTGCTCAATATCAAATCTAATTGACTGTGATGGCGTAGCACAAACAACCTATGCTCTAACTTTTGGGGTGCCTAATGCACTTTGGGGAATTATATTATACTTATTATTTATATTTTTATTATTTGTAGATAAAATTCAAGAAAAATTCAAAAACACAATTTTTGACGTTTTTGAAAATCCAAGAAGTTATATAGCAACAATTGGTCTAATATCATTTTGTTTATCTATGGTTTTAGCCGGCATTTCAATTTTTAAAATAGATAAAATTTGCGTATTATGCTTTTGTGTATATTTTGTAAACCTATTTATTGCACTTTGTGCAAATTCAAAAGGCTTTTTTCTTCAGGATATTAAAACAACAATAATAGACTTTTACAAAGGTGCAAAAAAATATTTTATTCTTTTCATCGTTGTTTTAATAGCATTTATAGTAACTCTTGCAACTTTAGATAAAACAATGATATTTTCACCTAAATTAAAAAAAGAAAAAGAACTAAAAGAATTTTACGAAGCAAAAACAAATAAATATGAAATAAAAGGCAATATCTTAGGAAAAGAAAATTCACTTGTAAAAATTAAAATTTACAGTGATTTCAATTGTCCATTTTGCAAAGTCGTAAACATAATGTTGCATAAAGCAGCAAAAAATAAAGATGTACTTGTTGAAGATGTAAATTTCCCTCTGGATACTTCTTGCAATCATAAAATAGGCTCAACTCTAGGCGGACATGAAAATTCTTGTTTATATGCAAGATACGCTATAGCAGCCAAAAAACAAGGTAAATACTGGGGTGCAGCTAATGTATTATTCTACAATAAACCAAACACTCCTGAAGAAATTATAGAAGAATTTAAAAAAGCACGCCTTAATTTAGATATTAATCAACTTAATTATGACGCAAACAGCCCTGACACATATGCTCAGCTGGAAAAAGACATCAATGAAGCAGCCTCAAAAGGCATAAACGGAACTCCTGTTATAGAAATTGAAGGAATACAATATATGGGCGCTATTCCTTATGATGAATTAATTCAAAAAATAGAGCTTGCACACAAAAGAGCTCTAAACAACAAAAGGTAATATTGAAGTAATGAAAAAGATAGTACTACACGCTTGTTGTGCACCTTGTGCGTCATATCCGATTAAAAAATTAATCTTGGATAACTTCAAGCCTGTAGTATTTTTTTACAATCCAAATATTTTCCCTCTTGAAGAATACGAAATAAGAAAAAACGAACTTGAGTTATATTGCAAAAAAAATAAGATAGATTATTTTGAAGAAAAATACGATATAAAAGAATTCTACAAAGCCATAAAAGGCTTTGAAAATGAGCCGGAAAAGGGTAAACGCTGTGCAATTTGTTTTAATTTAAGACTTAAAAAAACAGCTGAATTTGCACAAAAAAACAACATTCAATATTTCACAACTACACTAAGCGTTTCACCCCACAAGGATTTTAAAACAATTTTAGAACAAGGAAAAATAATACAAAATCAAACAGGTGTTGAATTTTTAGAATACAACTTTAAAAAACAAGACGGTTTTAAAATTTCAAGACAAATCGCAAAAGAAAACAACATGTATTTCCAACAATATTGCGGTTGTGAATTTTCAATCAGAAAAAACAACTAGCACTTTTATTTTTTTAAACATAAAAGACTAATACAAAAATATGATTTAATTCATTGCGCCTACGTATTTTACACGATTTTTTAAAAATTTCAAGTCTTTTGTAAAATTTTATTAAGCCGAAATCTTGACCCTTATTATTTAGCCAATATAATTAATAAAGTCTAATAAAATGTTGCATTATGGCATAAAAGCAGCTTTTTTCAAAAAAGTCCGCAAATCGAATAAGAAAGCCACTTTGCACTATTTTAGAAATTAAATTGTAATTACATATATTAGAGGTATTTAGATGACAACAACTGAAAAAGCACGCCGTGTTACTCCTCAAGGCATTCCAGCAACACGCCTTACGGATTTACCCGACTTGATTGAAGTGCAAAAAAAATCATTCGAGCAATTCTTAAAAGAAGGCTTAAAGGAAGAATTACTTTCATTCAGCCC
>CALURR010000030.1 GCA_944323195.1 Candidatus Gastranaerophilales bacterium | reverse complement strand
AAAATTCTAATTTCAACAACGGTACATAATAACTTATTTTAAATTAGAATTTTTATAAAATTCTAATTTTTTGTTGTATTTTATAGAATTATAATGTAAAATTTTGAATAAAAATATTATTTAAAAGGGTAAACACAATGAATAACAAAAAAATAGGCTTCTCGTTAATCGAGTTGCTAATTTCGCTTATCGTCATAAGCTGTATAACCGCTGCTTTTACACCATTGATTACAAAGAAATTTTCATCTGGTGTATTTGGATCTGGTGGTGGTTCTGTTAGTGATATTACAAGTGAATGCGATAAATTTAGTTCTAATTGTACATTATGTAGTGAAACGACTTGTGTTAATTGTAATTTATCTTGCCCGACAGGTGAATATAAGGATACTAAAACATGCAGTTGTAAAAAGTGTTCTGATAAATATGGAGCTGATTGCCAAGTATGCAATGAAACACAATGTATAAACTGCGCTGACAATGAATATGCAGACAGTGACGGGAATTGTAAATTATGTTCAACAAAATTTCCTGATTGTACAAGTTGTGATGAAACAAAATGCACTGCTTGTAAAGATGGATATATTTTAGATAGTTCTAACCCTACAACTCCTTGTACCAATTTTGAATGCAATGGTGATGATTTTATACAAATTGGAAACCTTTGTGTTACGAAGAAAAACATGGGTGATGGAGATAAATTAACTATACCTAGTGGGGTTAATGTGGTGAATGCAGGAACAAGTTGTACACCAAGTTCGTCTAATTTTTGCTGCTGGAAAGGAAACACATCAAACACTGACTGCGATAACGCAAATGGCGGAGGTTATTCAGGGTGTAATAGGACAGTTTGTGATTGGTGGGCTGCTGATTATATTTGTAAGAATTTTAATGCTGGTGGTTATACTTGGCGCTTAGCGACAACATCTGAAATGTCTAATTGGGCAAATAACTCTGTAAATAAAGGCGTTAACGGACTTCAACTTTGCGACAGCCGTTCAGGTTACTCTTCAGCTCAGTGTCGCGATACGAATAGTTGCCCAGGGTCGAACGGTAATTGGTGCACCCCGTACAACGTGTGGAGTGGTACTGTTGATGGTTCTTCCTATGCTTACAATTACTCCTTGATTAGTGGTGGTTGGAGTCAGGGTGGCCTCTATCGCACGCTCGCCTTTTCAGTTCGCTGTGTTGCGCAAATGCCATCTTGTGCTGATAGATTTGGTGATGGCTGCTTGACTTGCGATGGGTCAACTTGTTTATCATGTGATAGCGGCTACATCTTAAAAGATGGAAAATGCGTTGTTGATTGTGCTTCAAAATTTGGAGAAAGTTGCGCTGAATGCAATATGACACAATGTACAAAATGTACTGATGATTATAAATTAAGTTCAAACCCAAGCGGCAATCCGGCGTGTGAGAGTGATTTTACATGTTCTGGTAGCGATTTTATGCAAATTGGAAGTCTATGTGTAACAAGAAGAAACATGGGCGATAGCACAACTTTAACAATACCATCAAACATTACTATCGCAAAAGCAAATCAAAATTCTTGTAATAGCAATTCACAAAAATGCTGTTGGCAAGGCAATACGTCAGGGACATATTGTGACAATGAAAATGGTGGAGAATATTCTGGGTGCAACAGAACAGTTTGCAATTGGAGTGCTGCAAACTATATTTGTAACAATTTTAATTATGGCAACAAAACTTGGAGATTGCCAACTATTTCAGAAATGATAAATTGGCCAATATATTCAATAGGAACAGGAAAAAATGGACTACAACTTTGTGAATACTATGCAGGTTTTTCATCAACTAGATGTGGAAATACAAGCTACTGCAAAGGCGCAATGAATAAATATTGCATACCCAATGAAGTTTGGAGCTATTCATCTACCAATTCCAACCGATACAAAGCATCATTATCGCGTGGCATATGGGAAACATTTGAATATGCAACATATTCCGCCGGTTCTGTTCGTTGTGTTACAAATCTATAAATTTTATTAATATTTTTTGTGTATGATATTTTGGGAGTTAAAACTCCCTTTTTTTTAATTATAAAACCTATTATAGTATTCAGGGCTATAACGCTCTTTAGCAGATATTCCATAAGACCTTGTACGATTAATATTAGGGTAAGGATTATCTCTTGATGGATATTGAATATTTCTTGTCGGGCTTATGTTTCTCATTCTTTGCATTCTCATTGCTCTTGCCCTTTGATTTTGCAGTTGTTGCTGAATACCCAAATATTGTGAATACTGATATTCTCCAAATTCAGCCCCAAAAGAAGACAAAAACAAAAAAGAAGCAATTATAACCAAAAACTTAATTTTCATAAATTCATTATAATATTTTTATTTTTTTATTAACCATATAATTAGTTTATTTTAAATTAAAGTAAATTTAAGGCAAAATAAGATTACACCGAACATAAAAGAGTTAAGATGAATACAGTATCAGAAAAATCAATCGACAAAAAAGAAATGAGATTAAAAATTCAAAATTTTGCTGATACTTGTAGAAAATTTTATCAAAGAGAACTAAAAATTCCTGAATACAAGTCTATTTCAGGGGATTTTGGGACATATTCAGAGCGCAATCATAAAACAGGTATGTTAAGACTAAGAATACCTGCAGGCGACCTATCGCTTGAAAATTTAAAATTTATCATAGATAGTATCAAAAAATATGATATTAAAAAAATCCATATCACACTAATCAATCAATTCAGCTACACAATTTAACGCCTGAAATCATTCCTCAATTTATGCTTGAAGCATTTGATAATAATATAATAACCCTTGGTGGCGGCGGTGATTTTCCAAGAAATGTCTTATGCTCACCATTATCGGGTGTTGAAAAAGACGAAAATTTTGATGTTATGCCTTATGCAAAAGCTGCCTCTGATTTCTTAATCAGCTTGATTGGAAAAATTAAACTTCCAAGAAAACTAAAAGTTGGTTTTTCAAATTCTAAAAAAATATAGTCCACGCAACATATAGAGATATGGGTTTTGTTGCAAAAGAAAACGGAAAATTTGACCTATATACATAAGGAGGCTTGGGAATTAACCCTGAATTTGGAATTAAAACAAAAGAAAACATTGAACCAAATGAAATTTTATACTGCATAATGACAATGGTCCAAATATTCACAAAATACGGCAACTATGAAAATAGGGCCAAAGCAAGAACAAGATATATTCCAAGAACAATAGGTGAAGAAAAATATTTATCTGAATTTAATTTAATATTTGATGAAATTAAAAATACAAAAAATCTAACTTTAGATATTAAAAACCCTATAATCTCTCATAAAAACAATACTAAAAACACCAAAATTTTAAGAAATATAATTGAACAAAAACAAGAAGGTTTATATGCAGTAAAATATCATCCAATGCTGGGCAACCCTTCTGTTGAAGCATTAGAAAAGTTATATAGCGCAATTTCAAAAATCCAAAATGCAAAAATTAGGCTTTCAACAAAAGAAGAAATGTTTATAATCAATCTTAATAAAGATGAAGCGCAAGAAATTTTAAACTTAATTGATTTTGATAACTCTAAAACTCAGCTCCAAGACTCAATTAGCTGTGTAGGAGCAACAATTTGCCAGCAAGGTCTTACAAATTCAAGCGGACTGTTGGAAAAACTTATCAAAACAGACAAAGAAGAAAATTTCAAAGACGGAACCTTACCCAAAATATGTATTTCAGGCTGTCAATCATCTTGCGCAGCCTACCAAACAGCAAAGATAGGCTTTAAGGGCGGCAAGAAAAAAATAAACGATGTTATGTGCAATGTTTTTGATGTTTTCTTTAATGGAAATGAAACAGAAGGCAGCGAACGCTTTGGTGAAGTAATAGGAACAATTTCAGCAGATAACATTCCTTTAATGTTTAAAAAATTAGGTCATGAAATTGAAGAAAATAACCTTACATTTGACAAATGGATAGTAAGCAATGAAAGTCGTTT
>CALURR010000029.1 GCA_944323195.1 Candidatus Gastranaerophilales bacterium | reverse complement strand
CGATGCTGATTTTGGACCAATTCCTCTAATCCCTGGGATATTATCGGAAGTATCACCGCACAAAGCCTTATAATCAACAATTTGACTCGGGTAAACTTCCATTTTTTCATAAACTTCTTGTTTATTGTATTTTATTATTTCACCTTTTGACGGAATTAAAACGGTAGTTAACCCTTCATCATCAACAAGCTGAAAACTATCTCTATCTCCTGTTAAAATATAAGTTTTATGTCCTTTTTTCTGTGCTTGTAGAGCAATCGTGCCGATAACATCATCACCTTCATAGCCCATTTTTGTATAAATTGGAATATCGAGAGCTAAAAGTCCTTCTTTAATTAATTCAAGTTGAGTTCTTAGGGTGTCCGGCATAGTTAATCTATTTGCTTTATATTCAGAATATTTTTCTAATCTAAAAGTTGCTTTTGAAACATCAAACGCAACTGCTATAGAATTAGGTTTAATATTTAATTTTTTATCAGATAATAAATCAAATATTGCTTTAAAAAACCCATACACTGCCCAAGTAGGAATATGATCCGTTGTTTGCATGTTAGTTCTCTCAAGCGCAAAAAACATACGAAAAGCCAGTGCATGTCCGTCAACTAAAATTAAAGTCTTTTTATCTTCCATTATCACTCCTCATTTACTATTTTACAATAAAATTCAACCCTTGTAAAAGTTTTATGTGTTTGACATTCAACCATAATAATTCTAGAATGTTTATGGGATAGAATATGAATAAGGCGTTAAATAATTCTGATAAAATTAATTATCAAGAAATGAAAGAGTTTCTTTTGAACTCTTTTTTTGAGCATATCTGCAAAGATAAACTCTTTAAACAAGCCGATTTAAGCAAAATTCACAAATGTTCCATCGCCATAAAAGCCTTCGATTTAGTTTCTATTTCAATGTCTTATCTTGCAATAAACAACTACAGACAAGGTGCAAGATATTTTCAAACTCTAACTTTATTAAATGACGCAAAATATTTGGCAAATTCATCCAATAGCCCCATAGCACAAAAAATTAACCTATTTTGTTTTGCATTAATAGAATACCTTGAAAAAAATATTGAACCTGCACTAAATCTTCTAAACGCAAGCTTATATATTAAAACAGATAACGTAAAATTTGAAGAAGCGATTTTAAATTATAAAAAGAAAATTGATAGCGAATATCAAAAAAAGACAATTTCCCCTGCGCCCCCTTCTTTTATCCCAAACGAAATTAAAGATGACGCTCTTTTAGCGCTTTTACAAGTTGGAAGAACCATAGCTATTGAAACAAATATAGATAGCCTTTTAACTATAATCGCTCAACAAATCCAACAAGCCTTAGGTGCAGACAGATGTACTGTTTTTCTATTAGATGATGAACACAATGAACTTTGGAGCAAGGTTGCACTTGGTCTTGAAATGCAAGAAATAAGATTTAGTGCAAATAAAGGCTTAGCAGGACATGTTGCAACAACAGGCGAAACAGTAAACATTTCAAACGCTTATGAAAGCGAGTATTTTAATAAAGAAATTGACCTTAAAACAGGCTATAAAACTAGAAATATCCTCTGTATGCCAATAAGAAATCTGTCCCATCAAATTGTCGGAGTGTTTCAAGTTTTAAATAAGTTTGAAGGCGATTTTACCCAAAAAGACGAGGATTTATTGATTGCAATTGGTTCATCAGCAGGAATTGCACTTGAAAATGCAAATTTATTTAACAAACAAAAAAAATTAATTGAAGAACAAAAAATGCTTTTTTCAAGTTTTATTGATACCCTCTCAGCCTCAATTGACGCCAGAGATAAAATTACTTCAGGTCATTCAAGACGTGTCACTGCTTATGCCGGGTTAATTTGTGATGAATGTAAATTATCAGATAATGAAAAAGAAATAATTAAAAACGCTGGACTTTTACACGACATAGGTAAAATCGGCATAAAAGATTCGGTTTTACAAAAAGAAGGTAAATTAACCCTTGAAGAATACGAACACATTAAAGAACACGTACGCTTTACTCATAACATTTTAGGGAAAGTTTACATTTCAAAAAACTTTAAAGATGTAGCTAAAATTGCCTCCTCTCACCATGAAAAATATGATGGCACAGGATACTATAAAGGTTTAAAAGGCGAAGAAATTCCTCTTGGCGGAAGAATTTTAGCAGTTTGTGATGTGTTTGACGCAATAACCTCTAAAAGACACTACAGAGAAAAAATGGATATAAAAACAGCCCTTGAAATTATTATAGAAGGCAAAAATAAACATTTTGACGAAGATATAGTAAACGCATTTTTTAATATAAACACATATGATATTTTAAAAGTTATGGTAGATAATTTAGAAAATATTATTGACAAAACAGAAGAAAATTTGTTAAGACAGTTTAAATTGGGCGAATTATATGCTATCCTAAATAATAGAGAAAATGCCATCGTTAATAATGAATTAACTGATACATTTAACAAGTACTATAAGTACAACTTATAAAGGATAATCAGAAAATGAGAGGAATAAAAAATAAAATCATTTTATCTTTATTCTTAGGTTTGATTGTACCCCTTAGCGCTCAAGCTATAAACGAGGACAGTCTGTTAGAGCCTGTTTCTGAAATTAAAATCCACAATGAACCAAAACAAAACACAAACTATTTTAATTTAGCAAATATTGTTGACACCCTTTTAACAAACGACAATAAAACCCAAGAAATAACCGTAGATAAAAAATCTCAAATAAGAAAAAATTTTATAGATGCAACTTCTAAGTTCAACCAAGGAAATGCTAAAGTCGCTTATGATGAATATAGTGATTTAATTAATAAAGTTGAAAATGATTCATCACTATTAACTTTATCTAAAGTTTTTTATGAAATCGGATATTTTTCTCTAGCCAACAAAGCTATAGAAAAAATTATCTATAAAAACCAATTCTACAACAATATAGCTGACCTTGAAAAAAGCTATAAACCTAAATCAAATCTAACATATGATGATGAAATTTATTTTGCAAAATTATATTCAAGCATTTATTTTGATAATTCAGCCCAAGAAGCAATTAATGATTTATTGGAAAACAAATCTAATTATCAGAAAAACGACTATTATAACTACATCTTATCTTGTGCTAATTTAGAATTAAAACAATATTCAAAAGCTCTTGATTTCATCAATAAAGCAATCTCAATTAACCCTGATAATGTTTCATACAAAATTCAAAAACTTGATATTTTAATTAATTCAAAAAAATATAAAGACGCTCAAAACCTAATAGAAAAACTTGAAAAATCTAATTCAAGCGTTATTTTTGCAAACACAATTGCCCTAAAAAAAGAATTAATTCTTGCAAACACTGTTAATAACGACGAAGAAAAAAAATACCATATTGCAAATAAAAGTTTTCTTGAAGGCAATTATGAAAAAACAAAAAAAGATTGCCAAAATATTCTAAATTTTGATAAAGATAACGATAAAATTATCACTCTATACGCTAAAAGTGAGCTTGCGCTTGATAATATCGAAAGAGCAAATGTATATTTTGTAAATTCATATAAAGAAGAAAAAAATAATGTTGAAACTCTAATTGGCTTAGGAGATATTAAATATCTCCATGGCGATTATAAAAATGCCGTTAAAACCTATAAAAAAGCCTATAGTAAAGATAAAGATAACTATGAAATCATAATTAAATTGGCAACAGCTCAACGACAATACGCTCAAAATCCTAAAGAACTAAAAAAACTTGAGCTAAAACTGGATAAAATGCCTAAAAGCCAATATATCAGCTATTACAATAGCGCAATAAGCATTGCTCAAAAAAACGATGTTTTAAAAGAAGAATTTTTAAAAAGAGCTCTGGAAATTAATCCAATGTATGAAAATGCGCTTGGTGAATTAGTCAAACTTAATTTGAAAAATAAAAACTATAAAAACGCCAGAGGTTTAATTTATAATGCTGCTTTTACTCTGGAAAAAAACTATTATTACTATTATCTTTGCGGTTTATATAGTCAAGCAATGAATAAAAAACAAGATGCTATTCATTTTTATAAGACTTCACTAAATTTAAATCCAAGTTTTGAAATTGCAAACACAAAACTTTTAAAATTAATCCCAAGTGTATCTGATGAGGAAATATAATGGTAGTATCTACAAAAAGTGCGGCAGTAATCGGCTTAAATGTTTATGAGATTAATGTTGAAGTAGATACAATAAACTCCATTCCTCAAGTTGTAATTGTTGGTTTACCTGATACAGCAATATCAGAAGCAAAAGAAAGATTAAGACTTGCAATTAAAAATTCAGGCTATTCTTTTCCATCAACTAAGGTTGTCATTAATCTAGCACCTGCTGATTTAAAAAAAGAAGGCTCAAACTATGATTTAGCAATGGCAATTGGAATTTTATCAAAAGAGGGCGTAATTAAAGAATTTAAAAATGAAAAAATTGCTTTTATTGGTGAATTATCTTTAGATGGCTCTCTTAGAGAAGTAAAAGGAATTTTGCCCATAGTTAGCTCTCTATCAGAGCTTGGTATAGAAAGGGTTATAATTCCATCTGCAAACCTTGAAGAGGCAAGTTTTATAGATAATATTGAAACATTGGGAGCAGATAATTTATCTCAAGTTGTTGAATATCTAAATCAAAATTCAGACCTTAAAAAATTAAAACAAAATATCAATGATTTTTTAAATAAAGAAATAAATTTCCCAATTGATTTTTCAAACATAAAAGGGCAACTTCAAGCTAAAAGAGCCCTTGAAATAGCAGCAGCAGGGGCGCATAATGTTTTAATGTCAGGTTCTCCAGGCTCCGGTAAAACAATGCTTGCAAGAGCTTTTATGTCAATTTTGCCGCCGCTTACGCCTCAAGAAGCAATTGAATTAACAAAAATCTATTCTATTTCAGGCTTATTAGACAATAAAAACCCTCTAATTACAACTCGCCCCTTTCGCTCTCCACATCATAGCTCAAGCGCTGTTGGAATAATCGGAGGCGGTTCAAACCCAAAACCAGGCGAGATTACTCTAGCTCATAGAGGTGTTTTATTTTTAGATGAAATGGTTGAATTTCCAAGAAATGTTCTAGAAGTTTTAAGACAACCCTTAGAAGATAATGTTGTAACTATTTCAAGAGCCCAAATAAGCGTTCAATATCCTGCCAATTTTATTTTAATTGGAGCTATGAACCCTTGTCCTTGCGGGTTTTTAGGGGATAACAAAAAACAATGCACTTGTAGCGAATTCCAAATAAACCGCTATAAATCAAGGCTTTCAGGTCCATTGTTAGATAGAATAGATATTCAATTAAAAATCCAGAGATTATCAGATGAAGAATTATTGTCAGACAACAAAACCACCGAAACTTCATCAGAAATAAGAAAAAGAGTTATAAAAGCAAGAAAAATCCAACTGGATAGATATAAAAACGAAAATATTTTAACAAACAGCGAACTAAACGCAAGATTAATTAAAAAATATTGCAAAATTAATGATGACACTAAGAAATTTTTAAAAGACGCAATCAATAAATTTAATTTATCAGCCAGAGCCTATGACAGACTCCTTAAAATCTCAAGAACTATTGCAGACCTTGAAGAAAAAGAAGATATTTCCATCTCTCATATAGCGCAAGCCTTGCAATTAAGAAGTTTTTAAAATTAGACTTTTATCTAATGATTTTTATGAAAAAATAATCTATTCTTATAAATGGGTCGGGGCCTATCACCTTAATTAGCGTATATGATTTTTGCTTTGGGATAGTTTGATTTCATCTTAAACCCGACCTTCCTATTTAAAAAGCAAATTGTAAGATTCAAGAAGTTCATCAACATTTTTGTTCAAAAGCGCTTGTTGAATTTTTTTGTTTATATTTTCTTTTTCATTGTCTGATAAATTTTTAATATTTTCTGGCAAAACTATTAAAGAAGTATTATCACATTCAACAAAGCCTTTGTTTAAAACCAAAAACTCCCTATATGTTTTTAATATTGGCAGGTATCTTTCATCAGGAATATATTTTTTATTTTGATAATATTTAAAATCTCTTGGCATTTGATTTTCAATAAAATCAATCAAAAAATCGATTTCGCTTGTGTATTCTTCTTCCCTGCAGTCTTCGCCAAGAAGTTTATTGCCTTCAATTTTATAATTATCAAATTTTTTAATATAACTTGCCCACATCAAACAACCAAGATAAAAAGCAATATTCGTTTTTAAAAGTTTTTGCAATTTTGTGCTTACATGGGTAAAATTTAACCTTTTTAACTTAACATCAGGTACAGCACTAAACATATAGTAAGTGTATCCCACTTGCCCTATAGAATTTATAACTAAAGGAGCGTACCCCGGATCAAATAAAATTGTATTTTCGTTTTCCATAAGAATATTTTACTTAAAAAATAATTAAATCCAACTTGTAATATATCTAAACAATAAAAACCAAAGAATTATTCTTAAAGAATTAGTATAAACATGCCTCAAAAGAAATAGTACACCTGATTAATACTTGTTAACTATATTAACTTTAGTAAATTTATACGAATGTACTAATTCTAAATGATTATTTTTTATTATAATTTATGGTATAAATAAAACATAAATAATAATTACTTAAAGTCGGAGGCAGTAAAAATGGTACAAAAAATAGGACAATTTGTCTTTATGCTACACTCGCACCTTCCGTATTATAGGATGGCAGGGATGTGGCCTTTTGGGGAAGAATGCTTATATGAATGTATGGAAGAAACATACGTTCCTTTATTAAATATGATTTCAGAATTATATGATGAAGGCATTAAAGCTAAATTAACTGTTGGGATTACTCCGATTTTAGCAGAACAATTAAATGACCCACATCTTCAGCAAGGCTTTATTGACTATCTTGATTCAAGAATAAAAGCGGTGTCAGAAGACCTTGAAAGATACCCTGACCCCGAAGTAGCACACAGTCAACATCTTAAATATTTAGCAAAATATTATTTTGATTGGTACAACAGAATTAAAGATTTATTTATTAATAAATTCAACAAAGATTTAATCTCAGGCTTTAAGAAATTCCAAGATTTAGACTGCATCGAAATAACAACATCAGGTGCAACCCATGGTTTTTCACCATTACTTGCAACCGATACAAACCTAAATGCACAGTTTAAAGTTGGTTCAGATACAACAAAACGTCTTTTTGGCAAAAAAGCAAAAGGTTGTTGGTTGCCAGAATGCGCTTATAGACAAGGTTATGAATTCATTGGAAAAGATGGTAAAAAGAAATGGCGTCCGGCTATTGAAGTTACCCTTCAAAACAATGATATAGAATATTTCTTCACCGAATCACACGTAATCGAAGGTGGGAACTCTATCGGAAACCGTAGAAATATAGGAGTTTACGGAAATATTGAGTATATACCATTGCCAAAAAGAGAGGCAACCGGATATGACACATATAGTGCATACTGGTTACCTGATGCACAAGTTGCCGTGATGGGTAGAAACGATAGAGCAGGGTTCCAAGTATGGTCAGCGGCAGACGGATACCCCGGAGATGGTTGCTATAGAGAATTCCACAGAAAAGATTGCAATTCAGGTATGCACTACTGGAGAATTACATCATCAACTACTGATTTAGGCGACAAAATGTTGTACGATCCAGTGTTAGCTATGAATCAAGTAAATTCAAACTCTGACCATTATACAAATTTAATTTATCATCTATTGAATGACTACAAAAATTCTCATGATGGCAAACAAGGTCTTGTAATGGTTTCGTTTGACACAGAACTATACGGACACTGGTGGTTTGAAGGTATTGAATTTATTAAACAAGTAATTCGCAAGCTGAATAAATATGTACCTGAAGTTGAAATGATGACAGCAGGCGAATACTTAAAAGCTCATCCGCCAACAGAAGCAATCCAAATCCCTGAATCATCTTGGGGACAAGGCGGACACTTCTGGGTATGGCAAAATCATTTAACAGAATGGATGTGGCCTATTATCCATGCTTGCGAAAAACGTATAATCGATATTGTTTCAAGATATGAAAACATACCTTCAGATAAGGTTATGCAAAGAGCACTAAATCAATTGGCAAGAGAAAATCTACTATTACAAAGCTCAGATTGGCCATTCTTAATTACAACATGGCAAGCAAAAGATTATGCAACAGATAGATTTAGAGAACATGTTGAAAGATTTGAAAAAATTGCAGACATGATAGACAATAATGCAATTGATGAAAATGCGCTATCTGAAATTGAATCAATAGACAATTGCTTTGCTGACATTGATTATAGAGTTTATCTTCCTATAGAAGAAGGGGTTATCCCTCAACAAGAGAAAAAACTTGCTCCTTTATATGCCGATAGGAAATAACTTAAAATAAAATACCAAAAGACCTCGCGAATTGCGAGGTCTTTTTTATTGTAGTTATTAACAATAATTATTGGAAATATCCGAAAGAATCTTCAATATCTGATTTTCTGGCTTCTTCCAGACCTTCTCTATCTGCTTGTATAGCCTGAAGTTGACTTTCAAGGGTTGCATTTTCATTTTGGATTTGAGTTTCCATATCAGTCTGGGCTTGCTCAATTGCTTTCAACTCAACATCTTCAGCGTCTTTCAACTCTTTTATTTCAGCCATTAAGTCCTTATATTCATCACAGGTCTTATCATCCATTGCATCCATTTGCTCTTGTATCATGTCTTCTTGGATGTCGTATTTTTTTGTAATTCCTGCTTGTTCATCACTTGCATACTTCTGTTTTAACCTTAAATCCATTGAATTATCAGTTAACTCAGCTTGCAAATCCTGCTCTTTGGCTATGTAATTTTGAATTGTAATCCAACTTCCCAACATTTTTTCATTTCCTTTTGTCTTTTAAAGTCCTATGCATACCCTATATTCAAGCGGCATGTACTTTTTCAATCATCACAATCGTATATACCACCCTATATGTATAGTTCCACGATTTTAAAATCTATAGCATTGGTGTAATATTATGTTACAAAATGCAACAAAAAAATATTGACTATTTTTTCATTTATCCTACGCACCCCAAGGGTGTTTCCAATCCCTAAAGCTCACAAGTTCGCTAAGGGATTGTGGGCACCGGTTATCAATTGCTCTATCGCTGAGGCTAAACGCCTCATCGATTATCGCACTGGCTTACGCGTTTAATACATTTCGCCCATGCCAAAAGTAAAGAATCCGGATTTTCTATCCACTCCGCAAGTATTTGTTAACGGAATACCATAATCTAAGTTAATCGGCCCAAGTCCCGGAATAAATACTCTCAAGCCTACACCGGCTGTAATTGCATACCCCGGCTTATCAAATACATCTGAACCGATTGATTTACTAAATAGTGTACCGGCGTCAACAAACGCTGCCAATCTTAAATTATTCAAGAATGAATTAGATGTAAGTCTATCAATAAATGGAATAGGCGCTCTATATTCAACACTACCCATCATATAGCCATCACCCACGCCGACTTCTGAAATATTGAAACCTCTGATTGTATAAGGACCACCCAGTGCAAAACCGGCAAACTCAGGCATATCTCCATGGAGCTTACCGCCTGCTTTAGCAGTTACAACCAAAGAAGATTTCTTTCCTACAGGAACAAATTTTCTTATCATACCATGCAATTTACCAAAAGTATCACCTGATATTCCAAGATTTTCTTCTAGGGTAATTCTGGCTAATACACCTCTTCTTGCATTCACTGCGCTATCTCTTGTATCATAAGTTAGAGCAGGTGTAATTTTTACATAAAATCCGCCATCAAGCTCTTTTTCACGATTAGCCCAGCTTATGCCTTTTAGGGCATATCTGTTTCTCATGCCTGTTTCATCGCCCTCGTCAAGAGTAACACTTTCAACTCCTAAGCCAATTGACCCTGAAAGATTTTTAAATGCCACAAACTTACGAGCAACAGTAATTTCGCCACCAAAACGTTTTTCAATGGCCATCGGAACTTGATAACTTCCATAATATCTTGCAAATAAACGAGCACCTAATGATTGATTTTCTCTTTTAAACATTGGCTCTAAAAAGCTAATTTCACCTTGTAGATTAGCTTTTTGAACAACCGAACTATCGTTCATCAATATACCGGTACCAGCTAAAACATTCAAATTAAGCTTTTGCCCTAAGCCCCTAAAATTATTTTCACCAAAACCGACAGAACCAAAGAACCCTGAAGCCGAATCAATACCAACCCCAAGAGATATTTTACCTGTTCTTTGTTCTTCTAAGGCAACATATACATCATACAAGCCCGTTCTTTCATCTTTTTTTAGCTCTCTTTGAACATCTTTAAAAGCTTGCGTACCCATCAACCTTAAAATATCTGAACGCATTGTGTTTTCATTATACACGCACCCAGGTTGCAAAAATATATTTCTTTTTACAATAAAATCTTTTGTTTTATTATTTCCCTCAACGATAATATCGCCAATTATACCTTCATCAATCAAAAAGTTAACATATCCATCCGGATCATCTGAAACTTTTGAAACACGAGCTAAAATATAACCTCTTGTTGAATATAACTCTTGAATTTCATTTATTGCATTATTAATATTAAGAATATTTTGCGGCTGACCTTTATATTTATTCAAAATATTCATAATTTCACTTGTTGCAATGCTATTATTACCAACAACGTTAAAACCTGCCACAGGAGGATTTTCTTCTAATATAATTCTCAATTTAACATTGTTATTATCAATTTTAATCGGCAAAGCTCTAAGATTTTGAGTAAAATAACCTGTATTATATAAAGTTCTCAAATCATTAGAAACTTCAGAGCGAATATATTGATAGCCTTCTTTGGAATTAATTTGTTCTTTAATGTAATTAACATCCAATAAATTATTTCCAAAAATTTCAACCTCTTTAATATAAACAGCATCAGTATCATTTATGTATGTATGTTGAAAATCTTCGTCTTTTGTTATTTCTTGCTCGATTGGTGTTTCTTCTAAAATTTCTTCTTTTGGATCAACCTTTTTAGTTTTATTTCTTTGGAAAAAATTAAATATATTTTTTCTTTTTACTTTTTTGGTTTTTTCTTGCTTTACATCAACCTCTTGTTTATCATCAACAACAGGAGCATAAACAGAAGTATCGGCGTCTTCAAACATAGAAAAATCGGACTTATCTAGAGAAGTTTCTTCGATTTTTAATTTCTTTTCTTTTTTTTGTTCTTCGCCTTTTGGTTTTCTTCTAAATATTGACTTTAAATCTCGAACTTTTTTTAATTCTTTAATATCAACCTTTGAGGCTGTTGCGGGGTCAACACCTGAAATAGGATCTTCATCAAGCGCAAAAACGCTTTGTCCTAACGATAAAGACAAAGACAACGATATTACACATGTGAATACAAATAATCTTCTCATCTATTCCAAGTCAATATAAGATAATTATCTAAATACTATTATATATCTAAAAACCTACAAAGCCAAAATTTTTAACAAAATACTTTAATTGTTCTAGTTTTCAAAATAAAAATGTTACAAAAATTATTACAAACTGTCATATTGAAAAAATTTATACTAATATTTTATTAAAGAGAAAACAATATGAAAAAACTACAAATAAGTAAAGACCACAAAGCACTAATTGAATCTGTCATCAGGGAGAGCTCTAAATTCAAAGGGAATGAAGAGTTAATCGAGCTTTTTTGTGAAGCTATATATAAAAAATCATATCTTTTAATGGATGCAATAAGAGACATGTCGCGCCTTAGAAGACACTTGCAAATGATATGCGATTCTTGTATGGATCACATAATCAAAGAAAAACAAAAATTTGACGAAACAAGAATTTACAAACAAATTGAACAAAATGCAAAATTAAAAGATGAAATTATAAGCGTTAAAAAACAAACTCCGCTTGATGAAAAAGAATTAATAGAACAAGAAATTGAAAAACATAGAATTAACGAACAAATTGTAAATCTTAAAGAAGAAATACAAAAAAGTGAAAAATATGACGCAACCGATGGACTAATAGACCCTATAGAATTTTGTCCGCAAAAAAGAATTTCAGAACATACCGTTGAAAATCTTGTTAAACTAATCAAAATAATAGACGAAAAACACCCCACAAAAGATTACTACAAGATTTTCACTCTAAGATATATCAAAAAATTAAATCAGACAGACATAGCTCGAGAGCTCAAAATTTCACAAGTTGAGCTATCTAAACGATTTGTAGAGTTAATAAAACTTGTCAAAGACAACGCTTAACTATATTTTAAGTTTACTATTAGTAAATGCCATATAATTTTTCATAGATAAAGGCTGTTTTTTATAGTGTCCATATCTTCTGCTTTCAATGTGAGCAGGGTCAAAATATGGTTTATATGGAACATCTTTAAGATGTGGATTTCTTTTTTCCATTCCTTTTTGAACAAAATACGCACTAATATCACGAATAATCGGCGTAATTATAGCACTTCCTATTACTGCACCTATAAATGCCCCCATAACAGAAGCGCCATTAGGAAGCTGTTTCTTAAATTCATTAATTGCAGCTTCAGTTGCAATTCCGTCTTTTGTAAGCAAAGTATCTTTCATACTTTGAATTAAATCAGGTTTCTTTTTAAACAAACCTGTGCCCAAAAATCCTTTTTCCGCCTTGTTAATTTTAGCCAAAGCAAGTTCTTTAGCCTTTTGGGCTAATTCATTATCAGATAAATTTGCTATATGTGTATTTGCAACATCTTTTAATCTATCCATAATTTTTTGAGTCAATTTGTAGTACAAAGCAATATTAGCTGCGCCTGTAACTATTCCGGATGGAACCAAGAATTTTTTGTCTTCAGCTGAAGTGTTTTTATCAGCAGCAGCAGCAAATGTATTACTTGCAGCCGCAAATAACATACCTGCAGCATTTAATACCAATAAAACCTTGCCTGCATCTTTTTCAGGATTAAAATTATCCACAAATTTAGCTAAATTAAAACTCATT
The DNA here is from genome assembly GCA_944323195.1 of Candidatus Gastranaerophilales bacterium. Taxonomy (GTDB): domain Bacteria; phylum Cyanobacteriota; class Vampirovibrionia; order Gastranaerophilales; family Gastranaerophilaceae; genus RUG14156. The sequence continues at coordinate 4,199 of CALURR010000029.1, read as the reverse complement.
ATTTAGCCTCCTTTGCATTTTGTGTCTCTTTTTTCTGCTCAATATTTTTCGTGGCAGGTTTTTTTGTAACAAATTCCATGGTTTTTGTGTTAATCCAGTTAATAAAAGGTGCATCAACTACGAAATTTGTAAATAGCATAACAACAGTGGCCAAAGCACCACCTAAAGCTTTTCCCCAAGCACCCATTTTTTCGCTATATTGATACTTTTGAGCTCCGCTTGATAATTTATCTGGGTTTAATACTTTTCCCAATTCGGAACCTGCTTTTGAGCCTATTGTCATACAACCTTTAACTGCAGCTGCAATACAAATTGCTCTTATTGCAACGCCAACAATTGTTCCGCCTACCGATTGAGCAAAAGTCCTAACAGCTTGAACTTTTGAACTTTGATTTGTTCTTCCGTCTTTTTCTTTTGCAACTTTTGTTATTGCTTTACCAATACCGATGTCGATTACCGGTCCAATTACAGCTTCAGATCCTGACATAACAATTTTTTGAGCTATAACAGAACTTCCGGCAAGACCTGCGACAGCAACAGGGTGTTCGGCAATAAGATTACCGACACTTTTTGTAGCCGCATCTGCCAATCTTCCTTTAAAATTTTGTTGTTGTACGCTATTAATTTTCATAAATACTCTTCAAAATACATAACTTCTAACAAGTGTGAATAAAAAATTTTGCTTTTTAAATATTAAGCTTTAACAAATTTTTACAAATCCCCATTTGCTCACAATTATTTTTAGACTAAAATTTATTATAACAAAAAGCAGTTGAAAATAAACCCTAAAGGATATTAAGAATATGCAAAGAAACCAAAATCAACTAAAACAGCCTTATTTTTATGACATTACTCTAAGAGATGGCAATCAATCCCTAAAAAAACCTTGGAGTTTAAAAGAAAAGCTGTTTATTTTTGATAAAATCGTTGAACTTGGAATACCGGCCATTGAAATTGGTTTTCCTGCTTCATCGCAAATGGATTTTGACTCTTGCACTGCTTTGGCTCAAAAAGCAAATGAAAACACTAAAGTTTCAGTTCTGGCTCGTGCAAATAAAAATGATATAAACAGAGCTCTTGAAGCACTGGTTCATGCTAAAAACCCAAGATTACACACTTTTATTACACTATCACCCTTTCATATGGAGCATGTATTAAATAAAAAACAAGATGAAGTAGCAACTCTTGCAATTAATGCTGTTGAATATGCAGCACAAAATCTATTGAAAACAAACAAAAACGCTGATATTGAATTTTCGGTTGAACATTTTGGAGATTGCTATGAAAATCTTGATTTTGTAATTGAGGTTCTAAAAGAAATAGTTGCAAAAGGTGCAACCACAATTAATTTACCTAACACAGTTGAAAGATACCGTCCTAAAAGATTTTTGGATATGATGACAAAAGTAAAAGAAAATCTTCCAAGCCACGCTGTAATATCTGTCCACAATCATAATGATCTTGGCATGGCTACAGCAACAACCGTTGAAAGCTATTTTTTAGGTGCAGGACAATTAGAGTGTTGCTTAAACGGCTTAGGAGAAAGAGCCGGCAACACAGATTTTAATCAAGTTGTACTAGCGCTGCATAATTCAGGAGTAGATACAGGAATAAATCTATCTAAAATTTATGAAACAGCTCTAACAATCTCTCAAATGTCCCATGTGAAAATATACGAAAAAGCACCTCTAATTGGTCCGGAGGCTTTAGCACACAGGTCCGGAATACATCAAGATGGTGCAATCAAAACAAAAGACATGGATTTTGGAGCATATAGACCAATCAACCCAAGTTTAATCGGAAGATATGATGATGAAAAAATCGGCTTTACTTCTCAATCAGGTAAAACTGCAATTTATGACATCATTAAAGCCCTTAAATATCCTATTACAATTCAAGAATCAATTTACCTTACTCCAATTGCCAAAAGTTTAGCGGAAGAAAAAGGCGAATTAACCCAAGAAGAAATTCTGGATTTATATTTTAATAAAATTTGCAACATCGAAGGTGCTTTTGAATTAATTTCATTTAAACAAATCGAAAAAGGTATTTTTGACTTATTCTTTAATTTTAAAGGAGAAAGAAAAGAAGTAATAGGTCAAGGAAATGGCCCATTGGACGCTTGTTTAAACGGACTTAGCAAACTTGGCTTCAAAACAAAACTTTCTTATTATAAGCAATATTCCCTTGATGGCGATGAAAAAGGCTCAAGCGCAAGAGCAATGAGTGCTATATCTATGCTTGACGATGATAATAATGAAATTATAGGTAGAGCAATAGATACATCCACCGCTCTTGCTAACGTTAAAGCAATTTTTAATGCACTAAACCAAATTATTAAATAAGAAATTCTTCTTTTTTATTTAAAAGCTCTTGTGTTTCATAATTGAAAAAATGAAGATTTTTTGGATCAATTGAAAAATCTAATTTCGAACATTTTGGAACCTGAGAACCGACAACTGAGCAAAATTCTTTATCTTTAAAAGTAAAATATATATTTTTATACGACCCTAAATTTTCTTCAAAAGAAACTTTAGATGAAAATTTAATTAAATTAAAATGGTATGATGGCTCATAAGATGAAACAATGTCTTCAGGCCTTATTCCAACATAAACTTTTTTACAATTATTTAATTTATAGCCTAAAGAATCAATTCCTATTATCACATTACCAAAAATTAAAAAGCCATCTTTGATTTCAGCTTTAATTATATTCATTGGGGCTGAACCCATAAAAGAAGCTACAAAAACATTTTTAGGATAATTATATATGTTATATGGGGTGTCAACCTGCTGAATTATTCCATTATTCAACACTACAATCCTATCACCCATGGTTAGCGCTTCTGTTTGGTCATGTGTAACATAAATAAAAGTAGTCTCTAATTTTTTGTGCAGTTTTTTTATTTCTGAACGCATATGCATCCTAAGCTTAGCATCCAGATTAGACAAAGGTTCATCCATTAAAAAAACTTTTGGCTCTCTAACTATGGCCCTAGCCAAAGCTACTCTTTGCCTTTGCCCTCCTGACAACTCTTTTGGTTTTGCTTTTAGATAATCCTCTAAAACAAGAATTTCGGCCGCTCTTTGGACACGTCTTTCAATTTCGCATTTTGGAACATTTCTAACTTTTAAACCAAGAGAAATATTTTCTCTAACATTTAAATGAGGATATAGTGCATAATTTTGAAAAACCATTGCAATATTTCTATCTTTTGGTGCAACATTATTCACCAATTGATTATCAATATAAATATCGCCCTCAGTTTGCACTTCAAGACCTGCAATCATTCTCAATAAAGTCGATTTGCCGCAACCTGAGGCTCCAACAAGAACAATAAACTCTCCATCTTTAATATCCAAATTGATGTTTTTTAAAATTTCTTTATCGCCAAAACTTTTAAAAATATTTTTTAAAACCACATCTGCCATTTAAATATCCTTTTATCCATCTATTCTCAAAGGTAGCACAAATGTAATCATTGTACCAAAATTTTCCTTTGAATACACCCACATATCTCCGCCAAAATCAGTTGTGTATATTTTTAAAATATTCAATGTAGCTCTAAGTCCTATCGGACGTCTTGTTAAACTTTGATAATAAGTATTAAATATATTATCCAATTCTTCTTGATTAAATACAATATCAGTTATTTTTGCTTCAAAAAGAACATAATTTGAACCATCAAGAGAATTATTTGCCATAAATTCTCTTGTTTTAAGAAAATCAACAGGAGGATGCCCTATATTTAAAGTGCATTTTCCCAAATTCGAAAATCTTAAAAATATATCCATCACGCATCTTAGCATATATTCTACTGCTTCAGAATCCAAACAGCAATCTCTTTGAGTCAATGCTCTATAATCAAGAGAAAATATAACTTTTCTGTCGTGAAAATCTTTTTGATAAACTCTTTCAATTGATTTAATTAAGCTTATTAAATCAAAAGTTTTGTTGTTATATTCAATTTTTTTAGATTCTAATTTAAACAATGCAAATAATTTTTCCAAATCATAGCTTAAATTATTGGCGTTATTATTTATTATATTTAAATATTTTTCTTGTTTTTCAGACAATGCTCCGCCGATTCCATCCAACAGGGCCCTTGAAAAACCGCTTATTGAAACTAAATTTGACAAAATTGCACCTGACGAATCTAATAAAAAATCATTTTTTCCATCAATAATTTTTTGAGCTT
>CALURR010000028.1 GCA_944323195.1 Candidatus Gastranaerophilales bacterium | reverse complement strand
TGTAGTAATCTGCCTCGAGGGTTCGAATCCCTCTTTCTCCGAATTTTAAAATTTCTCCATTATTAATTTTCTTGGATTATTTTTCAATCTATCAGGGTCAATGTATTCTATTTCAAAATCAATTTGTTCTATATTGATTTTTTTAAATAATTCCAAAAAATAGTCAAAAGCATTATCTGTTCCAATTAGAGAATAAATTTCTTCCATTCTGGCTTTTACAAAATCAATTCCCCTTGGGTCATTTAGAGTTTCAAGATCGATTTTTTTATTGTATTCCATCAATCTTGCGATATTTAAACTAACAGCGTGTCCATGGGGCAAGTTATATTTTGTTGTAATTGAATAAGACATAGCATGAGCTATAGTTGTTCTTGAGATATTTATTGCCTTGCCTGCCAAATTTGAAGCTAAGAGCATATTTTTAGCATATTTTTCATCATTAGATTTAACATAATCTACAAGGTTATCTCTGCATAGTTCGATTGCTTTTTTTGCAAAATCCCTGCTTTCTTTAGTTGATTTTACTGCAAAATAGGATTCAATGGCTTGGCAATAAGCATCAAGGGCTGTTGTTGCTTTAAGATACTTTGGATTATATTTAAGAAATTGAGTATCCAAAATTGAAATATCAGGCAAAATCGATGGGTCATCTAAAGACTTTTTAATTTTATTTTCGTAATAAACGGCAAATTGTGTTGCTTCTGAACCTGTTCCTGCGGTTGTTGGGATTGCAATTAATTTCAAATTTAAATTGTTTTTAAATTTGAAAATTTTTGCAAAATCAATCACACTTCCGCCGCCAATGGCGATAATAATATCAAAATTAAATTTGTTATTAAAAAATTGAATTGCTTTTTCAATTTCTTCAATTTTTGGGTTGGTTGAAAAATCATTGTAAAAAATTGGATTCTTAAGGTATTTTTCGATAATTGGCTTTATTTTTTCAAAAGATTTTTTCCCGCAAAAAACAAGAGGTTTGCTAAAATTTATTTTGGATAATTCTGAAATTGCACCATAATATGCCTTATTTTCCATTTAATTTCTCCATAAAAGCAATTTTATTTTCAGTTGGCGTGTTTTTAGGACGAGGTAAATTATTTCCATCTTGAGGTTTGATTTTGATTTCTAAAAAAGAAAGTTCATTGTTTTTAATAAATTCGGGTAAAATTTCTTCAAGTTCTTTTTTTGTTTTTACGCTATAGATTTTTTTATAGTTTGCACCTTTAAAAATTTCTTCAAAGTCCATTGATTGAGCTGATGTTTTTTGAGAGCCTACTGAATTGTGAACAAAATTATTTAGTAGAATATGCTTAAAATTATTGGGAGATTTTTCTCCAATTAATCCGATTATTCCCATGTGCATTAAAAGGGCGCCATCTCCATCAAGACAAAATATTGTTTTATCTTTTTTATTTAGTGCAATAGAAAGTGCTATTGAGCTGGTATGACCCATTGAGCCTACAGTTAAAAAATTTCTTGAGTTGTCTTTTGAATTTTTGTACAGTTCTCTTGAAATATAGCCTGTAGTTGAGATAAAAAAAGAATCTTCCGGCGCAAAATTAAGTATTGAATTAATCGCCATTTCTCTTGTTAATTCATAATTTTGAAAAATATTTTCATCTATATCTTCTTTTTCAAAAGTATTTTTTCTAACCACAAAAGCAAAAGATTTTTTTGTTTTTTCAAGATAATTTTTTGCAAAGGCAATTTGCTTTTTTGCTTCATTTAAATCGGTTGATAAAATTTCATTTTTTAAATCAATGCAATCTAAAATTTTTTCCGTTAAGAGTCCTTGTTTGAAGTGCTGGGGCTCATCTTTTGTATTTGGTTCACCTCTATAGCCTATGATAAATAATAAAGGGATTTCATAAATATCTGCTAAAGATAAAATAGGGTTGATTGTGTTTCCAAGTCCTGAATTTTGCATATAAATTATCGGGATTTTACCTGTTGAAAGATAATACCCGACCCCCATTGCAACAGCATTTCCTTCATTTGGAGTTATTGTATTTTTATTTTTTGGAATTTTGTAGCAAAATTGTTTTAAAAGATTGTCTGGAACACCAAAAAAATCTTTAAAATTTTGTTCTTGTAATATTTCAATAAAATCTTTTGCAAACATTAATAACTCCCTGGTATTAGCGTTAATATATCTTTTATTTTCATACAATATTCGTCTGATGTTTCTTTGCATCTATGATTTTTTAAGATACTTTTTGCGCTGTTTACCATGGCCGGATAAGCCGCCCTTAAAAGATGGTTTGCATAGATTACAATTTTGATATTGTTTTCTATTAATTCTTTTTCTGACACTTCTGAATACGATGAAGGAACAACAATCAAGGGTTTTTTGTTTTCTAATGTATTATAAATTTTTGCAAATCCTTTTATTTCATCAAAAGTTTTTTGTCGTGAGTGAATCATAATTCCATCAGCACCTGCTTCAAGATATATTTTTGCGCGATTTATGGCGTCATCTATGCCTTTTTCCAAAATCAGGCTTTCAATTCTTGCAATAATCATAAAATCGTTTGTGACTTGAGCTTGTTTGCCTATTTTAATTTTTTGAGCAAAGTTATATGGATCATCTTGTGTTTGTTTAACCTCTAGACCAAAAAGAGAATTTCTCTTTAAACCTGTTTTATCTTCGATGATTATAGCCGAAACTCCAAGCCTTTCAAGGGTCTTAACTGTGAAAACAAAATGCTCGCAAGGTCCGCCGTTGTCACCGTCATAGATTATAGGCTTTGTTGTAACATCTAAAATGTCATTTAAGGTTGCCATTCTGGAAGTTGTATCTAAATATCCTGTATCAGGCTTTCCTTGGGCTGCTGATTGAGTTAAGGATGAGAGCCAAATCCCATCAAATTCAACTTTTTTTCCTTGTTCATCTATTGAAGTATTTTCAACAATTAAGCCGCTCAGTCCATTGTGAGCCTCAAGAATTGTAACTAAATCTTTTGAGTTTATGAGGCGTTTTAACCTTTTTCCTCTGATTTCAGGGGTTGTTCCAACTTCTTTTAAAATTTTATTTAGTTTTGTGGATGAAATTCCTTCAGTATATGGAATATCAATTACTTTTCCATTCCATTGTTTCATTGTTTCAATTATTCTTTGTCTTGTTTGGGCTTGAACTCCTGTTTTCCAATCATCTCCATGGAGAACATAATCGGGCTTGATTTTTAAAAGATTTGGAACATAGTCAAGTGTTTCTTGGGGAATAACTTTATTTACACCTTTTACATTTTCAACAACAACTTTTCTTTGTTCAAAAGTCATATAAGGAAGTCTTTTATAGCTTGCAATGGCGCTGTCTGTTAAAAGTCCTATTATAATTTCGCCTCCGCCTTCGTTATCTAGAATTTTTCTTGCTTCGTTGATTATGTTTAAATGTCCGGGGTGCAATAAATCGGCACTCATTCCTATGTATATTTTTTTCATTATAACTCCGAAATTTATGTTTTATATTTCTAAATAATACCTTATTTATATTGCAATAACAATAATTGTATAGTATCTTTAATCTATTAGTGGAGTTTATAAGTATGCAAGAAGATTTTAAGACGCATTTAAAAAATATTAATTTCGAAAAAAGTTTAAAAAAATTAAAGAAAAAATTGAAAAATAAAACTTCAATAGTTTATGGGGCGGGAAGTTTTTTTAAATATATTAATGAAAACTATGATTTATCTATGCTAAATATAGTTGGCATTTCTGATATGAAATTTGATGAAAAAGATGAAAATCAAGAGTTTTTGGGGTATAAAAAAATTCCTAAAAATAAAATAATTGATTACAAGCCTGATTATGTCTTGGTTGCAACTTTGAAATATATTGGTATTGTTGAGGATTTTGAAATTAATATTCTTGATAAAACTAAGATTAAGGTTTTACCATTAGCAAAATTACCATTTATTGACTTAATTAAAGAGATTTGGTGTAAATAAAATCTTTTAAATTATTTTCAATATATTTTATTTCGTCTTGTTGTTTGTAGTTTTTGTATAATCCAACATTTTTAATTGAAATTTCAGGATTAAAATATTGTTTTTTCTTTTCCCAATTTGATTTTTTAAGTCCAAGAAAATCTATAATTTCTGCTGAAGTTTCTTCGTTTTTTAAAACAAAGTCTTCAAATCTAATACAAAGCATATTTGGGTGTTTTGTATCAATATATTTTTTAACACCACGTCTTAAATACCATTTTACAAAATCTTTTGGATTTTTGGGCATCCAATCTTCATTGTTTAAAATTCCTGTGATATAAGTGTCTCTTGGATCTCTATAAACGCATATCAATTTAAAATCGCCAAAATATTCAAGTTTTTTATCTATATCAGGTTCAAATGTTGTTAAAACTTGGTCTAAAACCAAAAATTCTTTTGAGTTTACTGTTTTTAAAAAAGACAAGATATAATTTTTTGCTATTTTTCTATATTCTTGTTTTGACATTTTTTTAAGATAATATATGTACCTATCGGCTTTATTATTCGATAGCAATGGTGATTGCACGTTTTTATATATACTATGGTTACTTTTTAGTAAACCTAGATAATATAATCCTTCAAAGCTATTTTGCGCAGGAATTTTGAAATCTATAATTTCATCTACAAATTTATTTGTGAGTTTCCAAAATTCATCATTGTATATTCCACCTTTAAGGTAATAATATTGTGCAGCATGTAAAAAAAGTTTAATAACAAAATTTTGATTAAAATAACCTGTTGTTTCTATTGCCTCTTCTATATCAAACAATCCGCCTGCACAGCGAAAAAGGTTGATTTCGCCTGTAGGTAAATCTTTCTTAAAGCCTGAAAATTTTTTGTCGTAAAATCCAAAAACAGAAGTGTTATTAAATTCTGTTAAAAAATCTAATACAGCGCCGCTGCCGCTATGGCCAAAACCTGTCAGGCAAATTAATTTATTAAAAGTGTTATCAGGTTTTATATATGGTATGTGATGTTCTTTTTTTAAGGAATTGTTTTTTTTGATTTTTCTAATTTTATCGACTATTTGCCAACTTTTTTCTAAATACAAAATTTTCTACCTGCTATAAACTAATTTTTGAGTTTAATTCTATAACAAAAAACTTTATTGCAAAAGATATATTAAATGTGATATTATTTCAACAATACGGAGGATAAATGGCTGATTTTGAGCAGTATTTGCAAAATATTCATTTTGATAAGTATTTAAAAAAAATGAATAAAAAACTTGCAAATAAAAAGATTATTATATATGGAGTAGGCTCGTTTTTTAAATATATACAAGAAAATTATGATTTAAGTTTGCTTGACGTGATAGGAGTTAGCGATTTAAAGTTTAAAAATACTGACGAGGGTGAAAAATATTTGAATTATAATATAATTCCACTAGATAGAATTATAAGTTATAATCCGGATTATGTTATCGTTGCAGCTATTAATTATGAAAAAATTATTGATAATTTTGAAATGAATATTTTTAATAATACCAAAATTAAAGTAATTCCATTAGCAAGAAAAAGTTTGTGGAGTTTGATAAAAAGAATTTGGGAAGATTAATGTATATACCATACGATAAAATTTTTGATACTTTAGCTCTTTTTGTGCCAATAAAAATTGGTGCAAAATTAGAAAATATTGGATATAACTTAAAAATTAAAAGTAATTTGCAATATATTTCGAAAAATAAAAAAAGAGTAATAAAAAACCTGAAAAATAAAATTTTAAATAATGAAAAATTAAATGTAGCTTTTTATATTTATGATGATACAAAATGGAAATCTCAAAGTGTATATGATATTTTTGAAAATGATGAAAGATTTGAGCCGTATATTTTTGTATCTAAAAATTATGCTTCTGATGACAATATGAATTTTCAGACAATTGAAAACGTTAAAAAAACATATAACTTTTTCAAGAACAAAAAAATGAGAGTTTTTTATGCTTATGATATTGAAGAAAATAACTACATTTCTTTTGATAAAATGCCAATAAAACCTGATATTGTATTTTATTCTCATCCTTGGTATGTATATAAAACACAAGGACCTGTTATGGTTTCAAAATATGCACTAACGCATTATGTGCCATATTTTTTAGCCACATCAATTTCGCCTATTGAATATTACACAAGGTTTCACCAATATATTGAAAATTATTATGTGCAAGATGATTTGGTTAAAGATTATTATGCTGAAAATATGGATAATAAAGGTGTAAACCTTAAATCGGTTGGTCATCCTATGCTTGATTATTTTTATCTTAATCAAAATAGGTCTTTTGAAAATAAAGAATATGTAATTTATGCACCTCATTGGTCTGTAGATAAAAATAATAATCTTCATTGGGGTACATTTTTAAAATTAGGTTATAAAATTCTTGAATATGCTAAAAAACATCAAGAATTAAATTGGGTCTATAGACCTCACCCTTGTCTTGAAAGTTATTTAGAAAAAAGCGGATATTACAGTAAAGAAGAAATTTTAGCTTACAGAAATGAATGGACAAAAATAGGGCAAGTTTCTCTTGAAGGAGATTATTTAGAAATGTTTATGCAGTCAAAAGCGATGATTACCGACTGCGGCTCTTTTGAAACAGAATATTTTTTAACCAAAAAACCTCTAATACATCTTAAATCTGATATTGAACCTACTCCTTTTAATCCGTCTGTGGAAAAAATTGTGAAATCTTGTTATGAGGTAAGTAATTTTGACGAATTAGAGAAAATTTTAGATGAAGTATTAATTAAAAATAATGATTATAAAATTTCAGAAAGAGAAAAAGTTTATAAAGAATTAGGTTATGAAAATAATTATGCTGCAAAAAATATTCTGGAGGATGTTTTAAATTGCCTAAAATAAGTATAATAACTCCGTTTTATAATAGTGAAAAATTTCTTGAAAAATGCATTTTGAGCGTTTTGGAACAAAGCTTTAAGGATTTTGAATTAATTTTAGTAGATGATGGGTCAATTGATAACTCGCTTAATATTGCTCAAAAATATATAAAAGATGAAAGAGTAAAAATTTTTTCAAAAGACAATGAAGGACAAGGGGTTGCTAGGAATTTTGCGCTCAAAGAGGCAAAAGGAGATATTGTTTTTTATCTTGATTCTGATGATTGGATTGAAAAAGACGCGCTTTTAAAAATAGTAGAAAAATTTAATAAAAATAATCCTGATGTTTTATTTTTTAATGCTTATAAATTTTACGAAGAAACAAAAATAAAAAATGAATACAGATATATTGATTCATATTTTTTAAGACATAAAGAAGAAAATTTTTCTCCAATTATAGCTTCTGATATTCTTTTTAATACGGGAGGATTGCCTTTTAGGGTATATCGAAAAGATTTTTTGATTAAAAATAATATTGAATACTCTAAAACAAGGTTTATTGAAGATTCGAAATTTTATATAAAAGCACTTTTGTATGCTGATAAAATATGTTGTTTAAATGAATATTTAGTTAATTATAGAGTACATAAAAATTCAACAACTTTCACACAAAATAATAGAATTGATACAATAAAAGATACATTTTTTGCTTGTGAAGATGTTTTAAAAAAGTCGAGATTTTTTAAAAATAAACAAATTGTAGATTCTTTTTTAAAAAATAGATTAAGGCAACTTTTTTATTATTTTTCAATTTGCGATAAAGCATATAGAAAAAAATATTTTTATATGTTTAAATCTGTTGCAAAATACATAAAAGAGTTTTACAAAATTGATTTTATTGAAAAAAATACGCAATTTTTAAAGCTCAATGATATAATTGAAAAAAGCTATGAAGGTTATGAGTTTAAAAAAAGAGTTTTGTTAACTAAAATATTTTTAAAGCATTACTTTTAAAAGGAAACAAGAATGAAATTATCAACTTTAGTTAAAATAATTAATTTTGTTAAAAATGTGTCAGATAAAGTTTTGCCATATTCTTTTCAAGATTTTTTATTAAGAAAATATGGCAGGGGAACTTATTTATCTCAAGTTGAGTTTCATCTTGTCGATCATTGCAATCTTAATTGTGCTCATTGTAATCATTTTACACCTTTGGCAGATGAAAATTTTTGCAAAATAGATGATATAATTTCTGATTTTAAAAAATTAAAAGTAATTTTTGATAATATTGGAAAAATTTTTATTTTAGGCGGTGAGCCATTGTTGCACCCCGAAATTTTGAGAATTTTAGAGCCTTTAAGAGAAATTTATCCAAAAAGCGAAATAATTATTATAACAAACGGGATATTGTTAAATAAACAAAATGATGAATTTTTTAGCACCTTAAAAAAATATAATATAGCTGTTTCAATGACCCATTATCCAATAAAAGTAGATTATGAAGGCTGGATTAAAAGATTTGAAGAAATGGGCATAAAAGCTTATTATTTTAGTTTAGATAGAAATAAGATGAAAAAACAAAATCTTGATATAAATGGAAAAAGTGATAAAAATAAGGCTTTTTCAATGTGCCATGAAAAAAATTGCCATTTTGTAAGAGATGGAAAACTTTATGTTTGCACTCCTGTCCCTAATATTTGTTTTTTGAATAAGTATTTTAATCTTAATTTCAAAGTTGGCAAAAATGATTATATTGATTTAAACAAAGTTAAAAGTGCTTCAAAAATCAATGCAATATTTAAAAAACCAATTGATTTTTGTAAATATTGCACCGATAAGGAAATTGAGTTTGACACTTATAGGGTATCTAGAAAAGAAATTAATGAGTGGGTTAAAAATTAGCCAAATTTTTATGCAAACATATCAAAGAATGCACTTGCCGGAGTTTCACCCATTTGAGGTACTTGTTTTTCTAGACTTATCATGTGTTTTTTGAAGCTAAATGTTTGAGTGTCATTTATATCATCGCTATAGCCTTTTAGGATGACTTCTGAAGCAAGGCTTTCGTTGTTTTTGTCAACAATACTAACTGTATACCAATTTAATTTTTCGTTTGTTGGAAAATCTCTTTCTTCGTTTTTTGTTACATGAAGGAAAACATCTTCATTTGCTGTTTTTTTGTTAATTTTGTTAAATGTATCCATTGCAATATCTCTTGTTTGCGGATTTGAAATAAGTGCGTTTAGATTTTGTCGATTGGCTTCATAATTTGGAATGTGTAATTTTCCAAATCTAATATTTTGCATAGTTATCTCCTTTTTATATTTAGTTTCATAAGTAAAAGTATCCTGATAATTCTTTTTTGCTTATGTGATTTTATATAAACAGATTTGAATTTGAATTATTGCTTTCTGCGATATATTTTGCCACTCCCGCTATTTCAACTCCATCAATTAATTCTTCTTTTTTTAAACCCATAACATCCATTGACATCTGGCATGCTATAAATTTAACCCCTTGTTTTTGAGCTTGTTTGATTAATTCATTTAGTGTTGAAATGTTTTTATTTTTCATTACATATTTCATCATAGATGAACCTAGCCCGCCCATATTCATTTTGGATAATGTAAGTTTATTTGCTCCTTTTGGCATCATAAAACCAAACATTTTATCTATAAATGATTTTTTCACATTTACATTTTCTTTTCTTAGAATGTTTAAACCCCAAAAGGTGAAAAATAATGTTACATCACTGCCGCTTGCTTTTGCTCCGTTTGCAATAATAAAAGCAGCAAGTGCTTTATCAAGATCATTTGAAAACACAACGATTGTTTGGCTATTTTGTTGTGTTGTTTTATTATTTAATATTTTGCCTTTTTGAATAGTTGCAATAATTTTTTTATCAACTTTATTAAGGCTCAAAAGTGTGTTATTTGTTGAATTGCACCAAGCTTCAACATCTGAATAAAATCCTTTATCAGTTGATGAAATTTCTAGAATTTCACCATCATTTATATTAGAAATGTTTTCGGCTAATTTCATAATTGGCCCCGGACAGGATAATCCGCAGGCGTCTACTTTTACAACCGAATTATTTTTATTTGTATTTGCAATAGCTAAAATTTTTTCTTTTTTAGAGATTTTATTTTCTTTATCTTTTTTAATTTCTTTATATAATTTAATTCCTCCCATTAAGGAGTAGACATTATTAAACCCTTTTTGAATTAAAATTCTAGAGGCAAGGTAGCTTGTATAGCCTGAATTACAGAAAAGAATCACTTTTTTATCTTTAGGAATTTCGTCTATTCTATTTCTCAATTCAGCCAAAGGCATATTTATTGCATTTTCTATTGTGCTTGTTTTGTAGCTTTCATTAATTCTTACATCGATTAAATAAGAATCTTTAATATCTTCAAAATAGGCAGGCTTAACAAATCCTCTTAAAACATTATCAGCAGCCATTCCTAAGATATTTACAGCATCTTTTGCTGATGAATATGGTGGAGCATAACATAATTCACTATCTATTAAGTCTTGAATAGTGCCATTATTTCTCATAATTGAAGAAATTACATCTACTCTTTTTTCAACCCCTTCTTGACCAACTGCTTGAACTCCAAATATTTTACCTTCATTGTTAAAAAGAAGTTTATACATAGTTTGAGTTGCGTTTGGATAGTATCCTGCGTGAGAATTTGAAAAAGTATAGATTTTCCAATATGGAATTGATTCTTTTTTTAATTGTTTTTCGTTATAGCCGCAAGTTGCCATAGTATAATCAAAAGCTTTTAAAACTGATGTTCCTTGAGAGTTTTTATAGGTTGAATTTATTCCATAGATATTATCGGCGATAATTCTTCCTTGACGATTTGCAGGCCCTGCAAGCGGAATTAAAACATTATTGTTCGTTATAAAACTTTTAACTTCAATATTGTCTCCGCCTGCGTAAATATTTTCATCCGAAGTTCTTAGATTGTCATCTACTATAATTCCTCTATTAACTTTAAGACCTATGCTTTTTGCTAAAGATGTTTCAGGTTTTACACCGATAGCTAAAATAGCTAGTTCATAAGGAATTTTTCTTCCTGATGTCAATTCTATTTCATTTTCAAAAAATGTTTTAACGCCATCTGATAAAATTAGTTCAATTCCGTTATCTCTCATTTCATTTTGAACAAAAGCAGCCATTTCATAATCAACAGGAGCTAAAATTTGATCTGATAGTTCAATTAATTTTGTATTGATGTTTAGCTCAGAAAGATTTTCTGCCATTTCAACACCAATAAATCCTCCGCCGATAACTACGGCATTTTTAATATTTTTTTCTTTTATGTAGTTTTTAATTTTATCAGCATCATCAAGAGTCCTTAGAGTAAAAATATTTTTATTATCTATACCTGATAATGGTGGAATTATAGGGCTTGCTCCTTGTGCCAGAACAAGCTTGTCGTAATAATATTTTTCATTGTTTTTTGTTAATACATATTTTTCTTCTCTATTTATTTTAATAACTTCGCTATTTAATTTAACTTCGATATTGAATTGAGTTTTAAATTTTTCTGCTGTCGACACTAAAATTTTATCTCTGTCATTAATAACATCAGAGCAATAATAAGGTAAACCACAATTTGCGATAGAAACTTCATTTGTTCTTTCTAAAATTGTAATCTCATGGTTTTCGTCTAATCTTCTTAATCTTGCTGCACAACTTGCACCACATGCGCCGCCGCCTATTATAACTGTTTTCATAATTAAATTCCTTTATATATTCAAATATTTATATATTCATATTATCAAAAATTTTAATCACAGTCAATTTAAATTTCTATATTTATTTTTTATTTTGTGCTAAATAATAAATATAGAAATGGAGGCTTCTATGAATTTAGAAGAATTTTTGGATTATATGGCAACAAAACCAAAAATAGACGGAAATTCTGAAATTTATGAAATGTTTCATAAATTAGCCCAAGAGGCTTTAAAAATTACAGCCGAGCTTAACAACAAGTATCATAGCGAAGATGAAATAATTGAGATTTTTTCTAAATTAACCAATAAAAAAATCGATTCAACTTTTAGATTGTTTCCTCCTTTTTATACTGATTGTGGTAAAAATATTACTATTGGAAAAAATGTATTTATAAATGCTTGTTGTAAATTTCAAGATCAAGGCGGGATTACGATTGGTGATGGATGTTTGATTGGACATAATGTTGTAATTGCAACAGTCAATCATGATTTTAATCCTCAAAATAGAGCCTCCATGGAAGTTAAACCTGTTACAATAGGAAATAATGTGTGGATAGGTTCATCATCAATAATTCTTCCGGGGGTAACAATTGAGGATGGTGCAATAATTGCAGCAGGAAGCGTTGTTACAAAAAATGTTCCAAAAAATACTATTGTTGCAGGAAATCCGGCAAGAATTAAAAGAGAAATTCAGCAATAAGATTTAAAAAAATATTAACATTTGTAAATTTTATCCTCTTTTCCTTAAAGCTCCTATTAAATTAAGCCGTTACCTAAAGAGCATATATTAAATTATTGAAAAGGGACAATGGGATATGGGAAATGATTTTCTTCAAAACTTAGACAAGACAGTTTTAAATGAAGAATGGATGCAAGGTATTTACAAACAACAAAGAGCTGATCAACAAAAAGAATTAAAAAAAGTTTTTACTGTTGTAAGTGATAATAATATCACAGATAGCCAAAGAAAAGCACTTGAAGCAAAACAAGTTACTTTGCAAGACAGAGTTGAAAAACTTGAAGCTAAAATGGCAGTTTTAGAAGAAGAACTTGCTAAAAACCAAGAAGAAATTAAAAAACAATCAAATTCAATTACAAATATTGTTACTAATGTTCAAAACAAATCAAATACATTGGAGCAAAAACAAGCTGTCCTTGTTAAAGCGGCGGTTGATGATACATTTGCAATGTATGAAAATGGTACAATAGGAAAAGACGCAATAACAGGTGAGATAAGAAAAAGAATACAAAATAATTCATATATTTCATCTACTTCAAAAGAAATTGAAAGATTATTGGATAATTTAGACAGCAAACAATCAGAAGTTCAAAACATGGTTGATACTGCTGCAAAATGGATAGATCAAAAGAAAATTTTAGAAAGTCAATACGGACCAACTAAATCTGCTTATGAAATGATAAATACAAGTTTATCTAAAATAGGCAATACATCAACAAGCTATACAAACATTGACGCAAGTGTTGATATTCCTATTTATTCTCTTGAAAAAACAGAAATAGTAGGTGAATTATTTGATTCAAATATTAATGTTGAAGCAGGCAAAAACAC
>CALURR010000027.1 GCA_944323195.1 Candidatus Gastranaerophilales bacterium | reverse complement strand
AAGTATTTTTTTATAAAAAAATTGCTTAAAAATTTAATATTTTTTAATTATTTCATCAATAGCATTTTTAGCTATATCATAAATCTCATCCAGCTGCTTTCTTTCATAAGGCAAACCTTCAGCAGTTGTTTGAAATTCAATAATTTTTCCTGATGAAGTTAAAACAACATTAGAATCAACTTGTGCGTTTGAATCTTCCTGATAACATAAATCAACCATAACTTCACCATTGACAATTCCAGCAGAAATTGCTCCTATAGGCTCAATGATTGGATTTTGCTCTAAAATTCCTTCTTTTAATAATTTATCAACCATATCTTTTAATGCAACATAAGCCCCACACAGCGAAGCTGTTCTTGTACCGCCATCGGCTTGAATTACATCAGCATCAATTATAAAAGTTTTTCCTTTAATTTTACTTAAATCAATGCAAGCACGAAGCGATCTTCCTATAAGTCTTTGTATTTCTTGCGTCCTACCGGAAACTTTTGTCCTTTCTCTTTGACATCTTGTTTGAGTACTTGAAGGCAAAAGTGAATATTCAGCAGTCAACCAACCTATTTCAGACTCTTTATCCATCCACTTTGGAATTGTGTCTTCAAAATTAGCACACACAATTACTTTAGTATCACCAAATTCAACCAAAACTGAGCCTTGCGCATTTTTAGTGTAATTTTTTGTAAATTTAATACTTCTTAACTCACTGTTTTTTCTGCCATCTATTCTCATTTTCCACCTCATATTAAATTTTTGAACATTTTAACATAGTAATTTTGATTAGACAAAATTAAACCTAAATCTAATTAATTTTACCTCAAAACAACGTATATTAACAAAGTAAATCCTCAACTCTTCTGATTGCTGTGTCCCTGCTTTTTGCAGGGCTTTTTTTATTGTTTTACAAAATTTAACAAAGTATATATATTTGTTATATACTTTTTATATACGGGCACTATGTATATACAAGTTGTTCTCTTTTCCACTCCTTCCTCCATATGCAGATTTTTATAGCATTAATCCGGGGCTTTGCTTCGGATTTTTTTTATTCAATAAATTTCTGCATGCGTTTTATTTTATTGACGTATTGGTTTAATAAGATTAAACTAATATTTATCAGATAGATTTAAAAGGAGTAGATTATGGTAAAAATATATTACGCTCAAGATTGCGATCTAAACAGATTAAACGGCAAAACAGTAGCAATCATGGGATATGGTTCTCAAGGTCATGCACATGCTCTAAATCTTAAAGAATCAGGTGTTAAAGTTGTTGTAGGACTGTATGAAGGTTCAAAATCTATTCCTGTAGCTCAAAAAGCAGGTCTTGAAGTTATGAGTGTAGCAGATGCTGCTAAAGCTGCTGACATTATCATGATTTTATTACCTGACGAAGTTCAAGCTAAAGTATATAATGAAGAAATTAAACCATATCTAACAGCAGGCAAAACTCTTGCTTTTGCTCATGGCTTCAATATTCATTTTAATTTAATAGAACCGCCAAAAGATGTTGATGTAATAATGATTGCTCCAAAAGGCCCAGGACATACTGTAAGAAGTGAATATGTTGAAGGAAAAGGTGTTCCTTGTTTAATTGCTATTCAACAAGATGCAACCGGAAATGCACTGGCTAACGGTTTAGCATACGCTGCCGGTATTGGCGGAGCTCGCGCAGGAGTTATTGAAACAACATTTAGAATTGAAACAGAAACAGATTTATTTGGTGAACAAGCTGTTTTATGTGGCGGCGTTTGCGCTTTAATGCAAGCAGGCTTTGAAACTTTAACAGAAGCAGGTTATGCTCCGGAAAACGCATATTTTGAATGCATTCCCGAAATGAAATTAATCGTTGACTTGATTTATCAAGGCGGTTTCGAAGCAATGAGAAAATCTATTTCAAATACAGCTGAATTTGGCGATTATGAAATAGGAAAAAGAATTATTACAGACAAAACCAAACAAGAAATGAAAAAAGTTTTATCTGAAATTCAAGACGGCACCTTTGCTCGCAACTGGATTAACGAATGTAACACAAATCAAATACATTTCAAAACTACAAGAAAATTAAAAGCTGAACATCCGCTTGAAGCTGTAGGCAAAGAACTTAGAAAAATGTATTCTTGGAACGATAAAAAGTAATTATTATGTCAGAAGAAAATACACTACCACTAGAAGAAGTCAACGATTGGCTTGATGAATACAGGACGACCACAGACGACAAAACAAAAAAACGTCTTAAAGAACTTGTGGTCTTGGCTTGTATGCCTATAGTTAAAAAAGTTGCTCGCTCATTAGCAAGACGTTCAACCGACCCTGTGGAAGATATAACACAAGTCGGATCTTTAGGACTCATAAAAGCTATTGACTTATATAATCCTGATATTTCAAGAAATTTTAAATCATATGCCACATATTTAATAACCGGCGAAATCAGGCATTATTTAAGAGACAGAACAACCATCATAAGAGCACCGAGAGAAATCAAAGAGCTTTCATTCAGAGTTCATAAGCTAACATTGGAGCTGACAGAGAAATTAGGCAGAACTCCTACAGACAAAGACATAGCAGAAGCTCTTCAACTGCCTCAAGAAAAAGTTGAAGAATGCAATAATCTTGATAGAAGAACAACTACAATCTCTATCGATCAAATCCTAGGTAGCGATGATAACTCTGTTTCGCTTGTTGAAAAAATCGAAGACGAAAGTCAAAAAGAAGCCTTTAACAGCTATGAAAACAGAATAATTCTTGATGATGCTATTAAAAGATTAGACCCCATCGAACAACAGTTAATTATTCTAAATTACTATGAGGGTTTAAATCAAAGAGAAATTTCAGAAAAACTAAACATTTCTCAAATGCAAGTATCAAGAAAAATCAAAAAAGCCATTCAAAAGCTGTTTGAAATTATTTCGAAAAAAGGCTTAAAACATTATGAATAGTTTAAATATACTGCCGCAATGGTTCATTGTTATATACACATTTCTTATTGGACTATGTTGTGGCAGTTTTTTAAATGTTGTCATTTTAAGAGGACTAAAAGGTGAAAGTTTTACATTTTCTCGTTCAAAATGCCCAAAGTGTAATACTCAACTTACTTGGTATATGAATATACCATTATTATCCTATATTTTTCTAAAGGGTAAATGTGCATACTGCAAAGAACACATTTCAATCCAATATCCTTTAGTTGAAGCACTGTGCGCTATTTTATTTTGCATTGCATATCTATCATTTGGCTTATCACTAAAAACAATTTTCATATGGATTTTTTTATCATTTTTTATAATTCTTGCAACAACAGATATACTTGAAACCGTTATAATTGATGTTCATACTTACATATTAGCAATTTTAGGGCTTGTTTATAATATTTTTAATTTTGGCTACGTAAATATTCTAAATAGCATAATTGGAGCTATAGCAGGTTTTTTAATTATGGAAGCCTTAGCATTTTTGGGAACCCTATTTTTAAAACACAGAGCCTTTGGTGAAGGCGATAGTCTTATTGCTCTTAGTTTGGGAGCTATTTTTGGTTATAAAAATCTTTTAATTATTATTCCTTTAAGCATATTAATTCAAGCGATTGTTAGTTTGACGATTTTAGCTTTTGGAGAGCTAAAAAATAAAAATATAAAACTTGGCTTATCTTATATTTTTGTTTTTATTTCTTTATTTATAGTTGGATTTTTAAATTTTAATTCAGAAATTTATAATTCGAATAATTATTTATTAATAGTCGTTCCATTATGTGTTTTATTATTATGGTCATTAAAAATTGTACTGGATGACCTAAAAAATAAAAAAATTACAGCAAAAAATTCAACTGACGAACAAACGCCGGTATTTAAACTGTTGCCTTTTGGTCCTGCAATGATTTTAAGCGCAACATTAGCTCTTTTTTATTTAGATAAAATAAAAGAAATAATATTAAATTTTATTTATTAATTTAGCGCTTGTCTAAAATCTTCAATAATATCATCTATATTTTCAAGACCAACACTAACTCTTACCATTGCTGGGTTAATTCCGCAATTTACAAGCTGTTCATCTGTAAGTTGTCTAT
This sequence comes from Candidatus Gastranaerophilales bacterium, assembly GCA_944323195.1. Classification (GTDB taxonomy): domain Bacteria; phylum Cyanobacteriota; class Vampirovibrionia; order Gastranaerophilales; family Gastranaerophilaceae; genus RUG14156. The sequence goes on along the minus strand of CALURR010000027.1, from coordinate 1,373 downwards.
GTGTTGCACTAGCCGGATGTAAAACGCAAGTTCTAATGTCTGCCACATGGACTTCTTTTGAAGCAAGCTTTAATTTATCCATAAATTCAATTGCCTTTTGTCTGCCACCCTTTATTGTGATACTCATAACTCCTGATGTACCGTTAGGAAGATATTTTTGAGCTAAAGAATAATATCTATTACTCTTTAAATTAGGATAATTAACAGCCTCAATTTTATTTGAAGCTTCAAAGAATTGCGCTAATTTTAAACCATTTTCACAATATCTTTCCATTCTAAGAGCAAGAGTTTCAATACCAATATTTAATAAAAATCCACTCATACCTGATGGATAACATCCAATATCTCTCATTAATTGCATTCTTGCTTTTGTAATATAAGGAGCGTTTGGATAATCCTTTGTATAAATAACCCCATGATATGACTCATCAGGAGTACAAAAATCGCTAAATTTTTCGTTATTATAGTCAAATTTTCCTGAATCAATTATAACACCACCCACTTGCAAGGCATGTCCATCAAGATATTTTGTTGTTGAATGAATAACAATATCGGCACCAAAATCAATCGGTTTGCACAATATCGGAGTTGCAAAAGTATTATCAACAATTAAAGGAATGTTGTTTTTATGTGCAATATTTGAAAATTTTTCAATATCGAAAACCTGCAATGATGGATTTGACAAGGTTTCGCCAAAAATTGCTTTTGTATTTGGCTTAATCATCTTTTGAATTTCATCTTCATTAATATCAGGGTCAACAAAATCAACCTCAATACCAAATTTTTTAAGCGTAACCGCAAAAAGATTAACAGTTCCGCCATATATAGCGCTTGTTGATAAAATTCTATCACCGGCATTAGCTAAATTTAAAACTGATAATAAACTTGCCGCTTGTCCTGATGTTGTACACATTGCACCCACACCATGCTCAAGGTCAGCTAATTTTTTTTCAACACAATCAACTGTAGGATTAGTGAAACGAGAATAAATATGAGCTTTTGTTGGATCATCAAAAACAGCTGCTATTTCATCAGTTGAATTAAAACGAAAAGTTGTACTTTGATATATAGGCATAACCCCTGGGCCACCATTTTCAGGTGTATAGCCCGAATGCAAGCATTTTGTCTCATCTTTCATTTTAATTCTCCTTATTATTTTCAGACTGATTATATCATATTTTTGTTAGCAATAAAATTTTGTTTATATTAAAATGTAGTCATAACATTAAAAACAATAGTTTTGTTTAGTATAAAAGGAGGTCAAATGGATCGTATTCAAGTAACTTCAGAAATTGAAGAAAAATGTTGCGTGGCTCGCGGAGTTAAAGGTTCTCCTGCTCCAATTCCACAAGAAGGCTTATGGACAAAATGTA
>CALURR010000026.1 GCA_944323195.1 Candidatus Gastranaerophilales bacterium | reverse complement strand
TTAAATGTTTTTCAGAAATTCCAACTTTTTCGGCAAGTTGAGATTGCTTCATTTTATTATCTTTTCTTGCTTTTTGGATAAGTTTACCAATGTATTCTTTGCTATAGTCCATGTTATGAAATCCATTACTTTTTTGTAGAATAACTTATGTATAACTACTTCTAAACAACATTAATAACGGTTTATATACAAGTAGTTACATGTATTGACTTTTGAGCAATTTTTATATATTGTGATAGTGAGTTGAAAAGTACATGAAGGCTTAATGCAAATAAATAATTTAAGAAATAAATTTAATCTTGAAGTTTTACAATCAGTTGAAGAATCCAAGAAAATTGGATATGTGCCTACTAGATTTATTCAAATGTTGCAACAATCTGGCAATAATGCCCATCAAGTCGTACAACAACTTGTATTAAAGGAATCTACAACAGGATTAGAAAAACTGTGGGAGAAAGGGAGACTGGATTTATCAATGGAAGCAATTATGATTAAACCCCAGTACACAGAATTATTTTCAGAAGAATTGCTTAATATTTGCAAGAAAAAGCTGCAAAAGTATGGATATAAATTTTAGGAGGGTTGAGCCATGAATATTTTTGATACTTTAGTTAAAGGCAAAGGTTGCATTAATGAAGAAAATATAAGTTCGTTTTTAGGTTATCTTTTAGATCCATCAGAAGACCATGGGTTGAAAGATATTTTTTTCAATAGTTTTTTGCATTTAATTAAGGTCGATGAAAGTGAAATTGAAACAACTGATTTAAATAAAGTTGAAATCAAGCTAGAATACCCTGTTAGTAAAAGAAAAAGAATTGTTGATATTGTTTTTGAAACTAATAACCATGTAATTGCAATTGAAAATAAAATCTCAGAACAATCTAAACAAAAAAATCAGCTACAAGAAGAATATAATGGATTAAAAGACTCTGATTTAGCAGTCAAACCTATTATTATATGTTATTTAGTCCCTGAAGGAAACGATGAATCCATAATTGTGAGTGAAAAAGATAAGCAAATAACAATATTATGGAGTAATGTTATAGAAATTTTAACTACAATCTTACAACAAGAGAATTCTGCTAAAATTAATCCTATTAATGATTATGTTAAACATACTTTAAAGGCATTCATTAACTTTATGAACAACACTTTAAAACCGAAGTACTTTAATTGCGACGGTAAAGCATGCAGAATTTACAAGTATTCATCTGGACAAATCATTATTGAAGAAAAGATTAATGATACATGGGAATGTGTAACGGCAAAACCAATAATTAAAAAAATGCTTGTAAATATGTTCCCTGATATATATAGTTTGGAACAAATGAGCGGTTCAAGCCATACAACTCGTTCGCTCGGTGCCAAATTATTTAAAGAATTGAAATAAAAAATTGCTAAATAACATTAATGCCTTCTAAAAACACTGATTTTGGGTGTATCTTTTTTGTATCATTTGCTTTAATATTCACGTATATTGTGGGTATTACAGAGCTGTGTGATGTACATTTTTGAAACAAAAATTTAAAAAACGGATGCCCGAAATTATTTTGAATATCTAAGATATAATCAAAAGCGTAATACCACAAAATAGTGTATGTACGCTTTTGATATTATTAAAGCTAAGTCAGTTTTTTTAGTTGCGCTATAGCTTTAAATTTTGTTGTTTTAAAACGATTAGGATAAATCTGCTGAATATATCCAATTTTACCCAATAATAATCGGACTTCTTTCAATGTCATAGCTGAAATATCTTTTGCTGATAAGATTTTTATAATTTCATAATTTTTTTTGTACGGAATATCTAATCTTTTATTTTTAGTTAATCTAATACCAGTTATGTGTGCTCCTTTATAACCAAATCTTTTGATTTTGTTTCTGTTTAATTTAAGATCGTGCTTATATAATAGCTTTTCAATATATCTAATACAATCTTGCGATATAGGTTTATTGCCTGATAATGTAATATCATCTACATAAAGCGTAAATTTAATACTTTGTTCCATTGAGTACTGTTGTATTTCATCAAAAATTTCTTTATGAATTAACGTAGCTAAAACCATGCTTGCAGGTGAACCAGTCGATAAATGCCCATTGCAGGTTGTTAAATCAGTAAACAATTTTGCCCATATATCTTCTAAGCCCTGTTGTTCTGCCCATTTAATCACATGTCGGGATGTAGAATTTGTATAATATCTTTCTATATCTGCAGTTAAATAGTAATTTTGACCAAGATGTTCTTTTGCGTTTAAAATATTGTTTTTGCCCTTCCAGCCTGAAAAACAATATTTTGGGCAAATTATATTTTTTTGAAAATAGGCATTAATTTTTTTCTGATAGCTTTTTCTTTTATCTGATGGTGCCTCTATTATTCTAGCTTTATTATTTTTAATTTTTTTATAAATATTGTATTTTTCTTTTGTTGTTTTTATTAAATCTTCAATAAAAAAATTATTTTCTAAAAAATCAGATAATAATTGTTTTTCGTTGAAATTATCCATATTGTGTCTCCTTATTTTGCTTATATAAAAGTAGCAAGAGATTCAATAACTTGAATCTCTTGGTGGCTATCTACTTGATATTGACACAATTTACTGAAATTTTGGTTTTGATTTTGAATCTCAAAATCAAAACGTAAAAAATAACGCTTTTAACCAAATATTATTGTTGTTTATATTATATATAAATATTCAAAACAACAATTTTATTTAATGTTTTATGCCTTATTTATTTACTTGTTATCATTCAGCCACTTTTTTAAATTGTGCCAACCTTTTTAATTACCTATGTAGTTATATTTATTCTTTTTTTTCTGACTTCTTGCTGAATAATATTTATTTGTCAAAGTGCAATATCTGAAAATTATCGATAATTTAATGTTTTATATAATTAACAAGATAATTTGATTTATTATACTCTCATTTTTATTGTTTTATTCTTATGCTGAAATTTATAAATAAGAAAACTTTGCATTATTAAATACGGCTTTGATATTATTTATCAAACCTATTTTGTTTTTAAATTAAGAGATTGAATTAATTTTTAGTTATCAATTACGCAAAATGCCACAAGTTATATTAACACTGCTTAGATGTTTTCTAGCTTTTAACTTGTACTATTTTGCTTAAAAAATTTAATTTAACTGTTTATTTATTATCGTTTTAATTTCTGTAATAAATTCAGTATTTTTTGTGGATTTATTTATAAATGTCTGAACCTTTTTTAATGATTTCTTGTAACTTTTTAGTTCTATTTTTAAGTTGTCTATTTCTTTTGCTTGTTTATTATTTCTGTAAGTTAATTTTCGTATTTCTTTTCTGTTTATTTTATTTGTTTCGTAATTTGAATTTAAACTTTTATTCGCATATTTAAGTCTGAGTTTTAACTTTTTGTAATTTTGTTGCATTTTATTGCCACTTTTTACATCAGCTCGTTTTAATTTTGATTCTTTTTTTGCTTGTTCAACGGCTTGTGCTATATCTAAACCTTCAATTAAATTCATTAAAAAAATTGCTCTTTTTAAATCGGGAATACTGACTTTATTTACTTTAAGATAATTTTCAATTTCTTCATACATAGATTTGTCATCAAGAAGAAAAATTTCTAATATTTTTTTTATGTCTATTTTATAAATGTCTTTAATAGAGCGTCCTTGCTTGTTTATAATTGAAACATATTTATAATATACGTGTCTTATTTCTCGTTCTTTTTCGGTCATTCCGCCAAAAACCATTTTCGAATCATCTGATTTATCAAAAGATGTAGTAACGGATATTTTATACGCTAAATCTATAAGTTGCCCTTGTTTATATAAACATAATTTTTCTTCTATTTGTGCTTGCTCAAACTCTTGAGCGACAATATTTAGATGTTCCAGTACATTTTCTATTTTGAAATCATCAGTGTTTTTAAGCATATTACTTATATTAGGATTCTTGTATTCAGGTTTTAGTGCTGGTTTAAAATCAAGTTTGCGACTAATTTTTAGATTATTTTCGGTTCTTATATTTCTGTGTAAATTATTAAGTTGAAAAGAATTAGCATTGCTTTCATCTTCAAGATATTTTGCAAGGCTTTTATATGGTTTTTGTTGTGTGTTGCAATTTTCATAAAGTACTTCCTTCTCATTTTCAATTGTTATTTGCATACCTTCATCCTTTCTTTTGTCTTCATTTGATTTGCTTTTTAATTCTTCTGTTTCTCTTAATGTAGTCATTTTTACCTGCTTTCTATTTAAATTGTTTTTATTTTGTAAAGTGAGTTATTATACTTATTTGCAAATCAAAATAATAAAAAACGTCATAAATCCTTTATCGAAAATGCTTTTGCCTGTTTTTTGTGCTTAATTAACAACCATTTTTTACTAAATTGGTTGTTAATTTAATTTTTTTTGCTAAAATATTGCTGTGAAAATAAAAGATAAAAATAATGAATCAATAGTTTGTCCTACATGTTTAAAATCAACACATGTTATAAAATATGCCACTCGCAAGGGTGTGCAAAGGTATTTGTGCAAAAATTGCAATAAAACATTTAATGACCCCAAAAAGCAAAAAGAAAGATATAAGCGAAATACAAAAAGAGTATTATCGCTTTTATTAAATTTACTTGAAAATAATTTCTTTTGCGAGGAATACCTCGAAAAAGCACTTCAAATGACAGACAAAACACAAGAATTGTCTGTAAAAGTGCAGTTTAATTCGCATTTTGCAAAAGAATACAAAAACTGCTTAACTAGCATAATAGGATGCAAAAATCCCAAATTATTAATCTGCCAAGATGAAAAAGCTATTACTTTTATACAACTTCCATCTTTTGAAAAAAATAGTTGCATTTTATCACGAAAAGATCACATTGAAGGTACATCATCTCGAACTATAAAAATAATAGATGACCAATTTCTAGGTGAGGCAAACAGGCGATATAATAAACCTTATATAAAATAATTACTTTTAAGCTGCTAATTTAGATAGGTTGTGTAAGCAATATTCA
>CALURR010000025.1 GCA_944323195.1 Candidatus Gastranaerophilales bacterium | reverse complement strand
GAAGGCAAAAGTGTGTGGAGAACCTTTGAAATTCGAGTCTTAGTCCTACTGGACTTAGACGAGAATGAAAAGGCAGAAGGATGTGAGGGCGTGATGTCAAAACGTTGAGTTTTGACAGACAGCCCGATACTGGACTTAGGTGACGTAAGAATTTGCGGATCGCAAATTCCACAGGAACAGACGAAGGCAGGAGCGTTGAGCTCGTGCCAAGTGCGGCTACCTTACCCGCCAAGCGCCCTTAAACAAGTGGACTATAGTGCACAGGGTGAACTTAGTGAACGAAGTTTAAGGCATAGGTGTGTGAAGCTCGTGACGGCAGACCGTTGAGGTCTGGCGGACAGAGCGGATACCGTACCATAAATACAATAAAAGACTCTTATTCAAGAGTCCTTTATGGCGCGCTTGGAGAACTTCTGCAGTTTTTGGCTTACTCCGACGGAGTTAGGCAAAAACAAAGAAGCAGAAGGATGTGAACAATAGCACAGCAAGCGTTGAGCTTGGTGGGCTATTGTGACACTGGACTAAAGCGACGTGGGACGAAGTCCCCCAGGAGCATGCAAATGCGGCAAGCGTTGAGCTTTGGCATTTGAGTAACCTTACCCGCCAAGCGCTCTAATAATCAAAAAAGACCCACCATGGGTCTTTATATGGCGCGCTTGGAGGGATTCGAACCCCCGACCTTTTGGTTCGTAGCCAAACACTCTATCCAACTGAGCTACAAGCGCATATTCAATTGTCACAACAAAAACTGTTGTAAGTCAATTCTACAACGTACAAAAATAAATTTCAAGCAAAGTTCTAATATTTCTTACAATTTTGCATTAATCAAAACTAACCTTATAATATAACTATGATTGCATTTGACAATAATTTAATAGCATATGAATATTATAAAGACCAATTTGTTCCAAAAGAAGTCTATCCAAGCGGCGAAAAAGACGAAACAAAATTAATAGACAAATATTCTTTCAGCAATAAAAATCCTGCTGTTTTAATTTTAGAAGACGACATTATTTCGAAAGACGGAAAAGGACTAAAAAAAGGTTTTTATAATGTTATACCTGACAAATATTTAGATTTTCTATTAATCTATCAAAAAGGAGAATTGAAAGCCAAAATTCCTGTTGTTCAAATGGAAGTTTTTGAACCATTGGAACCAAAACAAGAAAAACCCCGAAAAATGAGCTACAGGCGTTATCAAAATTTCATAGAAAAAAAACAACGCGAATATTATAGAGGATTAAATCCTGATGAAATAGATTATAAAGATGTACAAATACATTATATTGAGGAAGAAAAAGCATACATTATAATCTATAATACTAACAACATAGAATTAAGCGGAATGATAAAACTATAATTTTCAATCAAAAGATTGATTTTTTAATCTTAATTCTATGATAGTTTTTTATAAGAATAAATGTATTATCAGGAATTACAGAGAAAGGTGCAAGAAAATGCAAAAGATTTCCCCTCTAAGGTCAAGTATCGAAGCTTTTAACAAATTTAAAGCACTTAGAGCAAACAAGGCTTCTAAAGCTGAAAAATCAAATCAAGCAACAAATCCATTCGGAATTACATTCAAAGGTACAGTAATTCAAATGGACGTTTTTGAAAAAACAAATAAAGCAGACAATGCTAAAGAAAATTCAATGTCTTTAAAAGAAAGAATGCAAAATACAGGCAAACTATTAGCGAGTGCCTGGGTTGGAACTATTAATAAATTTTCATCTCTAAAAACTAACGCAATTGCATTTGGCAACAAAATAAAAGAAAATACAATTGCAGCAGCTAAAAAAATCCAAGAAATAGGCAATACAAAGGTTGAATTTGATATATTCAAATATAATGTTTCAAGATTACAAAATCAACCGGTAAGCGAATTAAGATCAATGTTATCTAACGAATTACAAGGAGTTGCAAATGAATAACAGAAGGGTGAAAAATATTATTGAAGCTCTTGGCAAACACAAAGACGCTGAATCAATCCAAGTTTTAAATGAATTGGGAACAAATTGCCCGATTGATGAAATTAGAGAATTAACAAGCAAAGCTCTGATTAGAAAAAATACACACGAAGCTCTTGAAATAATGATTGTAAACAAAGGAAAAGGAATCAATGACCTTTCTGCAAGAGATGCAATGTGTGAAATCAATGAGCTTTTAGCTCTTAAAGATAAACAAGAAGCCATTAAAATTCTTGACGACACTATTAACATGCATTCAGAAAAAGAAGTTCAAGACACAGCTCGTTCTGTAAAAGCTCTTATGTCATTCAGCTCATAAGACTCTTGAATTGGTAATATATTTATTCAAAAAACTCTGAAATTTTTTCAGAGTTTTTTAATATAAATTTTTATTAAGCACTGTTCAAAAATAATATTCATATGCTTTGTATAGAGGAAAAATAATTTAAATTCTTGCATATGCTGTCTTTTATATGTAAAATTATCTTATTAAGAATGGAGCATTTATAAATGAAAAAAGTATTTTTAAATATCATCACCATTATTGCCCTTGTTTTTACAATGTCGCCGACTTTGGCGTCATATGAACTTGAACAAGGTCCTGACAGCTATCCTGACTTGCCGTCAAATCATTGGGCGTATGAAGCAGTTACATTTCTAACCGATAAAAAAATTGTAGTGGGTTATCCTGATGGCTTATACAGACCTGATCAAAAAGTTACAAGAGCAGAATTTTCAACCATGGTAATTAAAGCTCTTGGATTATACGAAAAAGACACACCTGAAATTTTTGATTACAAAGATATAACAAACCACTGGGCAAACAGAAACATACAAGTTGCATCATATTATGGACTTGTTAAAGGCTATCCGGGTGGTTATTTTTACCCTAATAACGATGTAACAAGAATGGAAGCGCTTAGTGTAGTTTTAAATGCGCTATCTCCTGAAAATATTGACTCTGAACAAGCGCAACACTTCCTTTCAATCTACAAAGATTACTCAGAAATTCCAAACTGGGCTTTAATTCAAGCAGGACAAGCTCAAATGCTTGGCTTAATATACAATACCCCAGGACATGAAACAACCCTAGAACCTATGCGCCCTGCAACCCGTGGCGAATTAGCAAGATTTATTTTCAACATGATGGAAGCTGTTAAAGTTATCCCAAGTGAAAAACTAAAAGAAGAAATTCAGCCAACACCACCACCTGAACCAAGAAAAGCAGATGGCTACATTTTAGATAACGTATATTATGATGAAGAATACGCTGTTATTCCAAAAGGTACAGTTCTACCTTTAACAGTTAACAGATGTATCAATGCTAAAAAAGATAAAGAAGGTGAACCTTTTATTGCAAGAGCTCCATTCAACTTTGTAACAAGAGAAAAATATGTCGTTATACCTGTTGGTGTTCAAATAGACGGAAAAATTCAAAAAGTAACAAGACCATTTAGATTTATTAAAAACGGATATTTTGCACTAACTACATCAAATGTTATTGACAACAAAGGCATGGACGATTTAAAAATTATTCCGGCAGTTGGCGAACGTGATGCAGATATGAGAATAATAAGAAATGACCCATATCTAACAAGAACAAGATACAATGTAATTCAAGGTCAAAACGAATATATACACCAAGGTCAAAGAATAGATTTCGTTCTTTTAGAACCTTTGAAAGTAAAAATCTTCAATGTAGAAGATAATGATATTTAATCAACCAAAATAAACCCCTTAAAATTAAGGGGTTTATTTTTTAAACATTTTTAAAAATGATAAAATAGCGCACCCCATTATAGATAAAGATATTAAACTACTAAATCTAATATCTGATTTTTTTGCATTAAGCGTTATTTTGTATTTCATTTGAGGATTTTCTTTTTCTTTTATATGAATTGTATCACTCATTGGTGTCGTTGTAATATAAGGCACCTGAAGAACACCGACATAAGGTCGATTAATTTTTCTGTTAGGTTGCGTATTAAGCCTTTTTTTGGGCTTATCATCACTTGCCACGCTGGGCTTTGGTTGAACAACATTATTTGATACTGAATCCATATTAAAATAAAAACAAATACTAAAAACTTATTGCCCTTTGATTGAATTTAATTTGAAAAATTGTTATAATCTTTTCTATAAGAATTTTAAAGGTGTTTAAATGGCAAGAGCATATAAGGCAAAGTGGATTATACCTTCCGACGGCAATATATATGAAGATTGTGCTTTAATCATTGATGAAGGCAAAGTACAAGAAATAATTAAAATCGAAAATCTTAACGAAGCAAACTATTCTCATATTAAAGATTTTAAAAATGCCATAATCACACCGGGGTTTGTAAATTTACATAATCATCTGCAATATAGTGATTTACAAAAAGGAAAAGCAAAAAATCTCAGAGCAAGACTTAAAAGACTCTATACAATTTTCAAAAAACATTATTTCTTGGCAGGAATTTCAAAAAAATCCTTTGTATATCGACTTGCTAATCTTTTATCAGATTACTTTTGCATGGCAAGAGATGAAAAGATTGCTTCTTTCAAAAAAGGTGTAGAATTAAGCCTTTTAAACGGTACAACCTGCGTTGCACAACTTTCTAAAGAAAGTAAATATTTTGATATATTAAACGAAATGCCGCTAAAAACTTACCTTTTCTTTGAATTATTTTCCGATTCTGTTGAATCAAGCAAAGATGAGTTTAGAAACATTAAAAAGAAAATAGACAAATTACAAAAACAAAAATCTCAAAACACCTTTGTTGGAATTGCGCCACATAGCATATGTTGCGTACACAAAAGATTATTTAAAATTTTAGTAAAATATTGCAAGAAAAACAATATTCTAATGACAATCAGGCTTGCAGAATCGCAAGAAGAAATTGACTGGCTAAAACATGGTTTTTCCGATATTGATTTATTAAACGAATTTAGCGGAAATAAAAAAATGGAACCTGTTTTTAAAGATTTATCACCTGCTCAATATCTCCAAGAATTAGGAGTATTGTCAAAACAATTAATTATTTCATACGGCAATTTTCTATCTGCCTTTGATTTGGATTTATTATTCAAAAATAAGGTAGCATTAGCTTATTGCCCCCGCATTAGTGATAATTTACATAACAAAAAACTTGACCTCAATACTGTATTGGAATATTTTCCTAACAGATTTGGCTTCGGGGTTAATTCTTTGGCATTTAATCAAGATTTATCTTTATTAAATGAGTTAAAATACGTAAATAACGGCACACTTAATGTTATTGAAGCTCTTAGGTATTTAACAATTGTTCCTGCCAAAATTTTAAGGCTAAACAACGTAATAGGTTCATTGGAAGCTGATAAAGATGCAGATTTTAATGTTTTCGAATTAGAAGAAAACGAAGATTATAACGCTCTTCTAAACAAAGAAAGACCAAATCATGTCTATATCAACGGCAGACGCGTTGTTAAAAGAGGCGAACTTAACATAAAAAATTAATCAATGGTATTATAAATTCTATCTCCGGCATCCCCTAACCCAGGAAGGATATAACCTTTAGAATTTAAGGCTCTATCTAGTGCCGAAGTTACAATTTTAACTTTTGGGAACTTTGTATTAACTTTGTTAATTCCTTCAGGCGAAGAAATCAAGCTCATAAACACAATATTTTCTTCTAATACACCTTTTGAAATAAAGTTTTTAATAGAATCAATTGCACTATTTCCTGTTGCGAGCATTGGGTCTAAAATAATAACTTTTACTTTTTGTTTATTTTCTTTAATAGCTTTTCTTTTATCGTAATACCAAACAGGCTCCAATGTTTCCTCATCTCTATACATACCAATATGATGCACATTAGCAAAAGGTAATAACTCTTGTGCTACTTCGCAAAATATCATACCGGCTCTTAAAATTGGAGCTATAATTAATTGAGCCTCCTCATCAAAAACATCGCAAACTGTCGTTTCTAGGGGAGTTTCAATTTCTTTTTTCATCATTGGCAAATCTTTTGTTGCTTCATAAATCAATGAATAAGTTATTCTTTTTAAGGCATTTTTAAATCTTTCACAATCTGTATCCTTATTTCTTATAATTGATAAATTTTGACTTATAATAGGATGATTTAAAATAACTATATTTTTTGCCAACGTTTCCATTTATTTTTCCTTTTAGCTATAAATGTTTTTATCTTTTAAAACAGAGAAAAAGTTGTCTGTTTCAGCCAGAGCATCTTCAAGATTGTAACCCCTGTCAATAAGATTATCACAATAATCTACCCAGCATTTTGCATAAAGAGGATCTTGCATATATTGTTCAACACAACGTTTAACACCATTGTTAGTACATAAATTTTCCATGTTAACTTGCGCATGACCCAAAGCACCCAAAACTTCCATAGAATCTGCAATTGGCTTACAATTTTCAGGTTCAACCAAAGGTTGACTTGGCACACTTTTAGCCATAGAAGCCTTTGAAAGCTGACTTTGCGTACTTATATATTTAGGGTAATCACTTCTGATGTCATTATTCATTAATTACTCTCCGGTTATATTTTCTCGGGTCAATGCATATTAGCATCTATTATACAAAACACAAAATAAATTTTTTTTGCTAATTATTCAAGAAATTTTTATAAAAAATTTCACTACCATCATAAAATTTATATTTCTTAATATTTTAACCTCCAAATTTTTATTTTGCAAGAGTTTTTAATTATTTTTCATATTACATTTTTTTAATAAATTGCCTTAAATAAAAATAAAATTATATAATACTTGTGGGGTTTTGTAGCCAAAAACGGATAACAGCGTGGATTACAAGAAAAAAAATATTTTTTATAATAAAAATATAAATTTGCTTGTTACAAATTTAAGTGAAGCAATTAAATCAGCGCTGCAAACTTTTTGGGAACTGGATTGCGAAGTATCTTTATTAGCTATAAACGATTTTCGAAATTTAAGAGATGAATTTTTAATCAATAATGTTGATTTTTTCTCCAGTCAAATAAAAATAGAAAACCACAAACCAATAATTATAAGGCTATGTAAAAATTTTATCGAAAATTTTTTAGATTTAACGCTAAACAATCAAACGTCAAACTTTGATTTAAAAAACCTAACCACGCTTGAAATTAAAATTTTAAATAGCTTTTGCGAGTTCGCTTATAAAAAAATAAAACCCTCTTTAATACCAACAAAAGAAGCAAAACTTAGCGAAAAAAGCGAAAAAAATCTAAACTTTATTTTTTATATAAGCTCTAAAAACTCAAATGTATCGCTTGTTATGGTTTCCGTACCAATAGATAGAATACCTTTAGCGGATTTAAAGAAAACACCATCTTTTCTTGATGAAGATTTCATTAATTCTCAAACCACAATTAAAATAAGAGCAGGACGTTCAAAAATCACTCTTGAAGAATTAAAAAACCTGACAAACGAAGACATAATTCTTTTGGAAAACAGTAAATACGATAAATTGACCTTAATTTCAGGAAATTTAGAAAAAGAATTTAAAGTAAAAGTAAATCCTGATATGATAATCAATCTTAATCAAGAAGGAAACGAAGAAATCGATAACGAAATTAATAATGAGGTAGAAATGGAAAAAAATCTCTGGGATGATATACAAGTCGAAATAAATGCCGAATTTGATAAAGTTAAAATGACCATAGGAGAACTAAAACAAATTACACAAGGTCAAATTGTAGATTTGGGTTCTGTTTTTGAAAATGAAATTTCTCTATATGTTGAAGAAAAAAAAGTTGCAAAAGGCGATTTAATTATTATCAATGACAGATATGCAGTAAGGCTGAACGAGGTTTTAAACAATCCAAAGGCAAATATAGAAACAAAACCTCAACCGCAAGCTAAACCGCAACAACAACCACAAGCTAAGCCACAGCCGCAACCACAGCCGCAAGCCAAACCGCAACCACAACCACAAGCTAAGCCACAGCCAAAACCTCAACCGCAACCAAAACCTCAAGCGGTAGACGAAGAATTTGATTATTCGGATTTTGAAAAATAATAAAGGAACAAAAATGATAACATACATAACAGCTTTCATATTTTACACAATGGCAATGATAGGAATTTTAATTGTTGGCTACATTGTCTACAAAAAAACAATTTTAACATCCAAGAAAGATGCAAAAGGGATGATAAAAATAATCGACTCTTTACCTATCGGACCTAAAAAAACTTTATTATTAGTAAAAATAAAAAATGAAAGATTTTTAATAGCCTCAGGCGCAGAGCACACAACATTTTTAGCAAAATTAGATGAAGATGAGAACAAAATAAACTCAAAATTATCTAAACAAGCTATGCAAAATATAAACAAGAACTCTGACTTTATTCCTAAAAAACAAGAATATGAAATATACTCAAATCCTGAACTTACTCAAATAAAAGAAAAACCTCAACAAAGATTTGACGATTTAGAAAGATTAAAATTAGAAAAATTGCAAAAACAATTCAATCAACTATACGCAAAATCAAATCAAAATACTTCTGAAGATATTTTAAAAGGATTACACAGAGGTTCTCAAAGAAAAGAAATTTTAAGAGAATTATTAAATGATTTAAACAAACAAGAGGCCAATTTTAATGGATAATTTATTAAAAGATTTAAATCCTGTTATTCAATTACTAATCGTAATGGCGTCTTTTTCGCTGTTACCTTTTATATTTGTTTCAATGACTCCTTTTTTAAGGTTCACTGTTGTTTTTTCAATGCTCAAAACTGCAATGGGTACAAACTCTGTGCCTCCTGCGATAACCTTAATCGGCTTATCTTTAATTTTAACAATTTACACTATGGCGCCCGTATTTGATAATATGTATAAAGCTTATCAAGTGCCATATCAAAAAAATCAAAATGTTATTGAAGCACTAAATGCAAGTTCTAAGCCTTTAAAAGAATTTATGCTAAAGCAAACTCGTCAATCAGATTTAGCGTTTTTTGTTGAAAAAACAAGAAAATATGCCCCTAAATCTCCTGATGAATTGACGCTATGGGAAGTTGCACCTGCTTATATTATTTCAGAACTTAAAACAGCTTTTGAAATAGGCTTTATAATATATGTACCTTTTATTGTGCTGGATTTGGTTGTAGCAAATATTTTGCTTGCACTTGGTATGTTTATGCTATCTCCACAAATTGTATCTACGCCTTTTAAATTATTAATATTTATTGCTGTAGATGGTTGGAGTTTAATTGTTAAAGGTCTTGTGGAGAGTTTTAATTAATGGAACTATTAGTGGAATTTTTAGCAAAAGGTTTTATGGTAATGCTTGCAATAAGTATGCCTTGTGTATTAGTAGCAGCGGCTGTCGGACTTGTTGTAGGGATTTTGCAAGCAGTTACACAAGTTCAAGAGCAAACTATAGCTGCAGCACCTAAAATTGTGCTTGTGTTTTTATCCATTGTAATTTTGGGCGGATATTTTATTAAAATTTTAACAAATTACATCTATGAAGGAACACATCTTGCTTTTGAAATTGTGCCAAAAAATGAAACCTATGTCTTACCATCAGATTATTATAAATATACTCGCCCCTTTAGCGCAGAAATGCAAGACAAAATAGACTCAAATAAAGGTTTAAATAAAGCTTTAATAAACCAAGGCAATATCCCTTGGGATAAAAAAGCAACAAAACATTCTATTTATGTAAAATCAAAACAAACTCCAACAAGCGAACCTAACTTTATAGAAAGAATGAAAATACAAGGCGGAAATTAAAAAGGATAGAAATTGGAAGAAATTTTAAAACAATTTGCAACTCTTTTTCCTGAAATTAACGGCGTTTTTGGCGCCGGCATAATGATTTTCTTGCGTCTTGTAGGTTTAATGCGCCTAGCGCCTGTTTTGTCTAAAAGCGAAATACCTTCGCTTGTGAGATTATCTTTTGCAATCATTTGTACGATTATTCTAACAGGAGTTTTAAAACCAACTGCACCGCCTGATGGTACACCAATATTTCTTTGTATGCTTTTAAATTTTCTTTTTGGGGCGATTATTGGTTTTGTTGCAAATTGCATTTTAGCAGCAATTTTAACGGGCGGAGATATGATAAATACACAAATGGGTTTATCATCTGCAATGATTATGGATCCAAGCACAAAAAGCCAAGTGAGCGTTATGGCAAACTTTTTTTCTGTATTATCAATTATAATTTTTATGTATTCAGGAGGAATGTATTGGCTATTTAATGCTTTTATAAAAAGTTTTGAACTATATCCTATGTATAGCGTTAATTTCCATTTTGAAAATATAATAAATATTCAATATTTAAGCGAAATTACAGGCAACATTTTATTTATGGGGTTACATATCGCAGGACCCATATTATTGGCAACTCTAGGACAAGATTTAATCTTGGGAATAATATCTAAAACAGCACCTCAAGTTAATGTATTTTCATTGAGCTTCTTATTCAAACCTGTCATGGGAGCATTTATATTAATTGTAATCTTGCCTATGTTGATTAATGTTATCACGGATTATTTGGTTTCTTTTGCGGGCATTTTTTAATTTCTTTTTCCCATCTGGTTTTGGTTTCATACAAATCCATAAAACATCTTTTATATATGGCGCTATAACTAATATTAAAAGAGAGAAAATAATATCATAAATAATCTTATTGACTGTCACTATATTTACAATAGGCAAAATAAGATTAAAATCTATAACTTTAAACAATGCAAGAATTATACAATATAAAAAACCGCACAAATGCATTGAAATCACGCCAAAAAAGCCTGCCATCATTCTTGCTTTAAAAGAATTATTTAGTTGCATTATTGTGCCTGAAATAAAAATTGCAACAATAAAACCTATAAAATAGCCAAAAAGATAATTTTGAATATTATCAAGTCCACCACCAAAAACAAATATTGGCCAGATAAAAAAACCAACCATAAGATATAGCGCAAACATAATAAGAGAATAATATTTACCTAAAATATAAATTATAAATATCATAATAGGAATTTGGGGTGTGTATAAAATAGTTTTTTGATATAAACTTAACCCTTCATTGGGAATATATTTAAACCAAGGATGAGTTATATTAATTTGAGTAAACACACCTATAATTAATAACAAAAAACATAGCGCACACACAACAAGCGTGCCAATCGTCAATGGTGTTTGCTCACCTTTGTATATGTATTGATTAAATATATCTTTATAGCGTTTATTTATCATCTTTTTCTTTAATTAATTCTTTACTAATTCTATCATATAATTCTTTATATTTTTTATCAAAAATATTTTCACTCCACATAATTAAAGCATCTTCATTATTATCTTGATAATATTTTTTCCTTACCCCTAAAGATTTAAAGCCAAATTTTTCATAAAGATGTATTGCTTTTTTATTTGAAACTCTAACTTCAAGAGTTATATATTTTATTTTATTTTTGTAACACTCATCAATTGAAGATAACAATAAAACATGTGCCAATTTTCTATTTTGAAAATCAGGATGAATTGACAAATTTGTAACATGGGCTTCATCCATTATCTTCCACATGCCCATATAACCAACGCATTTACCTTCTTGAGTCAAAATACACTTATATGATGAAATTTTATTGCTCAATTCGGTTAAAAAAGACTCACGAGACCAATGATGTTCGCCATAGCACAATTCTTCAATTTGAAGAATATCATCAATATATTCGTGAGTCATTTTTTTAATTTTAAATTTTGTCATGCTCTTATGGTAGCATAAAAAATTATTTTATTTAAAATGTTTCAGATAATTTAAAAGCTTGATGTTCAACATGAGAGTCAAAATCCATTAAACCACGATTTAATTGTGAATATTTTGCATCTTTTGAGTTGAATTTAGCTTTTAAAAATTCATAAGATACTTTAGGATCACATTGCTCGCCGCAAGTAAATAAATCTACTGCAGCATAGCCGTATTCAGGCCAAGTATGAATAGCCAAATGACTTTCTGAAATAATAACAACGCCCGACACACCATGTGGAGCAAATAAATGAAAACACTTATTAACTATTGTTGCTCCGCACTCAAGAGCAGCTTCTAACATATATTTTTCAACCAATTTTGGATTATTTAAAACATTAGGATCACATTCAAAAAATTCAGCCAGTATGTGTCTACCAAGATATTGTTGTTTTTCTTGCGCTGTTACATTACTGATAGGTGTCATTATTGCCAATTCATATTCCCCCTTATAGTTTACTATGTTTTTTGTCCAAGACAAATATACAATATATCAAAAAAAACTACAATAGTGAAATTTGACTAATTTTTTAAAAAATCTTAACATTTGTTAATATCCCCAAACGAGCGAACTTTAGTTCACTGGGTGAACTTAGTGAGCGAAGTTTGGGGCATAGGTGTGTGAAGCTCGTGACGGCGGACCGTTGAGGTCCGGCGGACAGAGCGGATACCGTACCACATTAACGAGCGAACTCTAGTTCACTGGGTGAACTTAAAAGCGTGAGCCGGAGTGAAGCCGTTAAAAAAATGACAATGCGTGGAGCATTGGCATTTTTAGGCTGTAACTATCGATAGGCGACGTAAGAGTTTTGCTTCTGCAAAACTCCACAGGAGCCAAAAGAGCAAAGCGAAGGCAAAAGTGCGCGCAATAGCTTCTTTGTCACCCTGAACTCGTTTCAGGGTCTAATGAATAGTAAAACCTCTTTTGCCTTTAAGTAATTGT
>CALURR010000024.1 GCA_944323195.1 Candidatus Gastranaerophilales bacterium | reverse complement strand
TTTTTCATCTGAAATTGAAAAACTTATAGAAAAAGGTGATGAAAATGAATTATTTGAATATATCTCATCCCAATTAAGAAAAAAAGCTCAAGAAAAAAAGATAGATACAAATATCATTGATGATGTTGTTCAAAATGCTATTGTAGAAATACTTTTGTTATTTCAAGATTTTTCTGATGATAAATTATCAAAAAAAGAACTATTAGATAAAATCAATGAAATCTATGAAAGAATAAAACCAAAAAAGGGTGATTATGTATCAGATTTTAAAACTGTAAGTCTTGAAACACCTATTTTAGATGGCGATAAAATTCTTGCTGACACAATAGCTGATGATAAAAAGCATAGAATAAGTTATCTATCTAATCCTGATGATGAAACAAAAGAAAAATTTAAAAAATTAGCTAGTTTAGCTTTAGATGGAGTAGAACTTGATGATAGAGAAAAAGATGTTTTATCTGGTCGATTTAATAATGAAAGAAAAGAAACTTTTCAAACTATAGCTAACCGTCATGAAATAGCCATAACAACCATGTTTCTTGCTTTTAAAAGGGTAATATACAAAATTCAAGTTAAAAATAATAGTTTGCCTGAAGATGTTAAACAAAATATCCTTGATACTGTTGAATTGTTTAAAGATGAAGGTTTAACTTATGAACAATATTTAGAGGCTTGTTTAGCTCAACCATATTTATTTATTCAACTACCTAAGGATACCGAAAAAAAAGTTAGAGATTTAGTAGAAAAATTTGAAAAAGAAGGTTTAACCGTTAAAGATTATTTAAATAAGGCGTGCTTAAAACAACCTCAATTATTCTATCAATCACCTAACACTGTTGAAAAAAAAGTTAGAGATTTAGTAGAAAAATTTGAAAAAGAAGGTTTAACAGTTGAAAAATATCTGCCAGCTTGCTTGAAACAACCTCAATTATTCTGTCAATTACCTGAAACAATCGAAAGCAATGTTAGAGATTTAGTTAAGGCATTTAAAAAAGAAGGCTTAACAATTGAAAAATATCTGCCGGCTTGCTTGAAGCAACCTCAGCTATTCTCTCGATTTCCTAATGGTATCGAAAATAATGTTAGGGATTTAGTTAAGGCATTTGAAAAAGAAGGTTTAACAGTTGAAAAATATTTGATTGCTTGTCTAAAACAATCTTCTTTATTCTATCAATCCCCAAAAACAATTGAAAATAATGTTAGAGATTTAGTTAAGGTATTTGAAAAAGAAGGTTTAACAGTTGAAAAATATTTAATTGTTTGTTTAAAAGTACCTCAATTGTTTCATCAATCCCCTGAAACTATTGAAAATCATTTAAGAGCAAATATGTTTGTCAAAAAGAACAGATATAAAAATTTAAGTTCAGCTGAAGTTCTAAAAAAAGTTTTAATTAGCCCTTCTAAATTGACAAAGAAAAATGAAACAAATTATGCACCACTTTTAAGAAGAAAAATGTTTGGATGGGGTAATATTCCAAAAACGGTTTTAGGCGATGGACAAGTAAATCAAAAGCTAATTAACTATTTAAAAGAAAATCCAAATTCAAAATTCAGTTTTGATATAATTGATGATCCAATGAGCACTGATTTTATTGAATACGCTAAAAATCTTGGTATAGTTGCAGTGGGTAGAGATGATGTATTTGATATTAAAATAGCATAAATACAAACTTTTATTTTTATAGTTTAATAATAATATGATAGATGATAAATTTTTAGCTGAATATGAAAATCTTTTATATCAAACTGAGCGTCCATCAAGATATATAGGGGATGAATACGGTTCATATGATAAAGATTTTAATTTAGCAGAGGGCAAATTTCTTTTTGTTTTTCCTGATAAATATGAAATTGGGATAAGTAATTTTGGTCATAAAATAATTTACGATTTGATTAATAAGAAAAAAAATCTGTTATGTGATAGATTATATGCTCCTGATAAGGATTTTTTATAGCTTTTGGAAAAAAATAATAAAGAAATTTATGCTCTCGAATCTAAAAGAAAACCAAAAGAGTTTGATATTATTGGTTTTGGACTCCAATATGAAATGTGTTATACAACAGTTTTAAAAATGTTAGAAATGTCCAATATCCCAATATTTTCAAAAGATAGAGATAATTCTCATCCTATCATTATGGCGGGCGGACCTTGCACGTCAAATCCAAAACCTATGAGTAAATTTATTGATATTTTTGTTGTAGGTGATGGTGAAGATGTAAATATTGAAATCTTGGAAAAATATATTGAATTAAAAAATAAATTGCCAAGAAATGAAATTATAGAAGAATTGGCCAAAATTGAGGGTGTATATGCACCTATAGTTAATAATAAAGCAAATAAAAGAATAGCTCAATTGACCTATGAAAATCACCCTACTAACTCTCCAATTCCTCATTTTGTATCTATCCACGATAGAGCAATTATTGAATTAAGAAGAGGTTGTGGAAGATTGTGTCGTTTTTGTCAAGCGTCACACATTAATCTTCCAATTAGGGAAAGAAAAAAAGATGATATTGTAGCTCTAGCTAAGGAATATGTTAAAAATACAGGATACGATGAATATTCCCTTTTGTCTTTGTCATCAAATGACCATGGGAAAATTGAAGAAATTTTGAGAGATTTAAGTTGTCATTTTAGAGGAACAGGAATTAATGTTTCTCTGCCATCTCAAAGAGCAGACAGGTTTTCTCTAGAGCTTGCTAAATTAGCTCAAAGCGAAAAGAAAGCCACTGTTACAATCGCTCCTGAAGCAGGAAGTCAGAGGATGAGAGATGTAATTAATAAAAATTTATCGGCTGAACAAATAATTAATGCTACAATTTCTTGCATTAAAAATGGATGGAATAAAATTAAATATTATTTTGTTATAGGTTTACCTTTTGAAACTTATGAAGATTTAGCAGGAATTGTTGAATTAATTGAAAGTGTTAATCTGGCTTGTAGAGAACAAGGACTAAAATACCCTCAAATTACTTGTTCAATATCTGTTTTTGTGCCCAAGCCGCACACTCCTTTTCAATGGGCAAGACAAAATACAATTTCTGAAGTTCAAGACAAAATTAAATATTTAAGAGAATTAAAAGATAAATTGAAAAATGTTAAATTTAATTTTCATAATCCAAAAATGTCTCAATTGGAAGCTTTTTTTACTCGTGGAGATGAAAAATTAAGTGATTTTATTTATGAATTATATAAACAAGGTTCTTATTTGGATTCTTGGGATGAAAATCTTGATTTTGACTTGTACCAAAAAACAGCAGAAAAATTAAATATAGATATTGAAAAAGAAGCTTCAAGAGAATTTTTATGTGATGAGATTTTACCTTGGGATAATATTTTCTATGGTGTAAATAAATCTTGGCTTTTGGCTGAATACAATAAAGCGCATGACGCGATCTCAACAATTGCTTGTGCAGTAAAATGTAATCATTGCGGAGTATGTGCCAACTTTAAAACTAAAAAGATTTTAGATAAATAAATTATAATTTATGAAATATAGGTTTCATTTTATCAAAAGTTGTGAAATATTTATAACCTATTGATTTTAAAAATTCTTTCATGTCTTTAATTTTATAACCTAAATGTTTAACATTATGAGAATCTGAACCTATCGTTATGATTTCACCATTTAATTCTTTATAAAATTTTAGAATATCTTTTGAGGGCATTAAATCTTTTAAGTTATATCTAAAAGAAGATGTATTAAGCTCAATTCCTTTTTCGTGTTCAATAATATGAACTAAAATTTTTTCAATAATTTCTTTTTAATATTTAAAAGGATATTCTCCAAAATCATCATATCTTCTAATTAAATCAAGATGTCCTAAAACGCTATAGTTGTTATAGACTTTAACTGTGTTATAAATTTCTTCATAATATCTTCGGTTATATTGTGCTTGGGTTTTACCGTATTGAAAACTCCTGTCCCATAAATCTTTGTCTTCAACAAGGTGAAATGACATTATAATAAAATCAAAAGGATATTTTTTAAATACATCTTCAAAATAATCCTTATGATGTGCTTGCATGCCAAATTCCATACCTTGTTTGATTTTTATTTTATTGGCATATTTTTCTTTTAGTCTTTTTATTTCTTTAAAGTAGTTTTTGTAATCACAAATAACGCAGCCGCTGTTGCCAAAATCAGTGTGATCTGTAAAACAAATTTCATTAATATTTAATAAAAGTGCTTGTTTTATGTAGTCTTCCATTATTGCATTTGAGTCACAGCTAAAATTTGTATGAACATGATAATCTGCATTCATTATATTTCACCAAGTTTTTGTTTAACTGTTTTAATGAAATTGTTAATATCTATTGGTTTTGTTAAATAGTTATTAATATCGTATTGTTTTGCTTTTTGTTTATCTGAATCCATAGCACATGCGCTAACTATAATTATTGGCGGAGTAGCTATATTTTCTTTTTTTAGTTTTTCAATCAAGCTAAAGCCGTCTAATTTTGGCAGTTGGATGTCTAGAATAATTAAATCATAATTGTTTTCTTTTATTTTGTTGTATGCTTCAAGTCCATCATATGATTTTTCTGTGTCGTAGTTGTTGTATGTTAATATATCATAGAACAACTTCATATTTAGCTCGTTATCTTCGATAATTAATATTCTTTTTGTCATAATATTATATTTTTGAACTCCATAATAAAAGTAGTGCCTTTATTTATTTCACTTTCAAGTGAAATCTTACCTTTGTGGAGTTTAACTAATTCTTTTGTTATCGTTAAACCAAGACCCGTTGAATTTTGGTTTTTAGAATAGACATTATTCAAGTGTACAAATTTTTTAAAAATTTTGTTATGAAATTTTTTATCTATTCCAATTCCGTTATCTTTAATTTTTAGAGTATAATTTTTATCTTTTTTTGATTGTATAATTTCTATTTTTCCATTTTCTTTTGTAAATTTAATAGCATTAGATAGAAGATTGTATAAAATTTGTTGAAATTTTTGATAATCAGCTTTGATTTTGCATTCAAAATTAAAATCAAAAGCAATAGTTATATTTTTGTTTTTATATAATGGTTCTAAAATGTTTACCACTTCTTGAATGGTTTGAGTAGGATTAAGTTCGATTGGGCTAAATTTCATAGCGTGAGCTTCTAATTTTGAAATATCTAAAATTTCGTTAATCAT
>CALURR010000023.1 GCA_944323195.1 Candidatus Gastranaerophilales bacterium | reverse complement strand
CAAGCGCTAGAAGATATTTCCCATTCTCTTTTTGTAATTCTAATTACATTAAAACCGCAGCGCTCAATTATAGCTTGTTTTTTCATATCATTGAATTTACAAGAAACATTATCTTGAACGCCGTCTATTTCAACAACAGTTTTATCAATCACAATATCTGCGCTGACTGAGCCCATTTCAACCCCTGCTTTAATTTTATTTTCTTTATCTAGGGATGGAAATTCTTCTTTTATTGCCTCAAAAACAACCTTTTCAAAGTCATTTTTAAAAGTATCTTTTGTAATATTAGAATTAATTTTTCTAACATATTCAAGATAATTTCTTAAAAGCCCCTCTGGAAGTTCATTTATATCTCTAGAGATAAAATTAATTAGTTTATATTTTGCTCTTGTAATTGCAACATTAAAAAGATTTGGTTTTTGAGCAAAAATTAAACTTTGAGAATGTGAATTAGGTGCAAAAGTCCACGATAAAAGCATTATATCTCTTTCATCTCCTTGGAACGTATGCGCTGTACCTACATCAATTTTGTGTTTTAAAATAGTATCACCATCAAAAACTTTCAATATCGCCTTTTTAATTAAATCAACTTGCGCTCTAAATGGTGAAATTACACCAATTGAAACAGGATTAGAATTATCTTTGTCTTTTAAGATTAATTCTTGAATGGTTTTAACAACTTCTTCACACTCCGGCACATTTCTTGTTGCGTCGTGGTCAACCTTTCCATCTTTAACTATTCTTAATTCAACAATATCGCCATTATTGGTATTAGGACTCATTATTTTTATTTTGCCGCCATAAAACTCCTTGCTTGAAAATTCAATAATAGGAGCGCTTGAGCGAAAATGTTCATCTAAAAGCACAGGGCTTGTTGAATAATAGTTAGCCAAGTCAAACATTGAATTTTCTCTAAAACGCCACATTAATTGGTATCTATCATCAATATTATATTGAGATAAGAAACTTTGTTCTTTTGCTTTTTCCAAGAAAGATAAATGCGGTAATTGCTTATCATCACCCACAATTATTGCTTTTTTAGCTCTGAACAATACTGGGATACAAGAAGCTATATCACATTGAGATGCTTCATCAATAATTACAACATCAAACATAGCAGGTTTTAAAGGCAAGCTGTTTGATATAGCATAAGTTGTTGTACACCAGCAAGGAAAAGCAGATAACAACGGTTTAAAATCTTCACGCTCTAAAACTCTATTTTGCAAATTAGCTTTTCTTGAAACTAGTGATTTGGCATGTATCATCAACCTTCTTCTTTTTTGGGCATCTGATAGTATATTTTTCAAAGATGTTCTTCTTTTGTTTCTTAAAATATCAATTGCCAATTTCTTTTGTTTTGATTTTAGGGTTTTAATTCTTCTTAAAATCTGATGAAGATTACCTTTTGAATTAATTTCATCTTCAACTTGTCTTAATTTTGCTTCTTCAAGGGCAATATTGAGCTCATAAGGCAATCTTTTTAAAATTTCTTCATTTAAAACTTTATTTAACTTTAGAAGTTTTTTAATTTTTCGATAATCAAAAAATAATTTAATTTTATCAAAAATATTCTTTTTATATTTTTCTTCAATTTCTTCAATAGTTGAAAAAATCTTCTTAACTTCTTCCAATTGAGCAAATTTTAGTTTTTCAACAATTAAGGTAAGCCCTGAAATTGAATCTTTTGCTAACTCAAATTCATCATAAATTTCAGTATATTTTTTTTCTAGCGATAAAATTGATAGAGCAGAATCTTCAAGCCTTTTAATATCTTTTAAAAGTTCTTTCATATCATCCACATCAGCGACCATATTATCATCATAGGAACCATTTAGCTCAACTTTATTTGACAATAACTCTTGAAGCTCTAAATTTAATTGTTTTTGATAGTTTGCTCTACCGGCTCTTAGAGCCAAATAAGGCGCATTTAATTCATTTAATCTTTGCGCTACAACATCAACTGCTTTGTCCATTCTGCTTGCAACTAAAACAGTCTTGCCTGTCGCAATCAAATGTGCTGCGACATTCACTATTGTTTGGCTTTTTCCTGTCCCTGGAGGGCCATAAACTGCCAAAAAGTCATTTTCTTCTATTTTTCTTATAACTTCTTCTTGTGAATCAGATAAGCTTAGAGGCGTTACAGGAAAGAAATTCTTTAATTCTGTTTCATCAATTTTAATTTCTGATTGACCGCTTGATTCTAAAAATTCTTGATTAATAACATTTAAAACAGTTTCTCTATGAACCCCTGACGGTTTTTCAGCTATTTGCATAAGTTCATGCAACACGCCTGCTGTAACTGTTGGACGAGTTGTTAAAATAACTGCTTGAGTTTTTTCCAGACTTAAAGTATCAACTTTCACTTTAGGGCTGGATTGAATATTTTCTATTGAATCAAAATCAAAATTACCATTTTCAATATCTTCAATAGTTGTTTCTCTATTATAAAAATCATTTTCATCTTGTTTAATATCAGACGTTGCACCGATATTTAGGGATATTTCAATATCAGGCACCAATGATTTTAAGGTTGTCAAAAATATGTTTAGTTCATCTTCTTTTAAAGGCAAACTCGGCACAACATCTAAAAGCCCTGATAGCATTGCATCAGTTTCTTGTTCATCTTCTTTTTGGATTAATTGCGCAATAGCACCTGTGTTTAGCGACAGCACATCTTCTTGAATTGATAATTGCAAATTAACCCCAACACGCTCTAATTTAGCAGGAGCATATAAAAGAGGAGTCAGAAATTCGTTATTTTTCTTAGTTTTTCCATTTTTTCCAACCAAAAACAAAAACCCATAAATCAGATATTTATCTTTTTGATTCATTTCTGATTGAATCATTAATTCAGTTAAATAGCTATTTGTTCCATCTAAACTTAGTGGTGTGTCAAAATTAGAAAAAACTTTTTCTTCACCATCCAAAAAAGCCCATTTATTTTCTTTATCTCCTTTTAGGTTTCTAAAAGTTGATGATTTTACTTCTTCTCGAACACAATCATGGAGATAATTACAGATTTTTTTTATAAAACTTCCCCTGAATGCGTTTTTAATAGCCGACGGCACAGATTGCAACATAAACAATAGCTTCCTTTGATAAATATATATTACAACTCTATTATTCTATATAATTAGTTATTTGATAATCCATCATTTCAATTAAATCTTTAAGCATATTATCTTTAGTTATATCAAATTCCTTAGTGTGCGAATCAATCGTATCATCATAATAAACACAAGGATGAATTAAAGCTTCAACAATATCAGCGTTTTTGATTTTCTTTAAGCCTTCTAAAATGGTTTCTGAACTCATCATTGCAGTATAGCTAACACCTATTAGATAGTCATTTGTTTTAAGATTATATTTTTTTACAATTTGCTTATTTTTCAAAGAAAAATAATTTAATAAAATTACTTTCACAAGATTTATTGGATTGTATTTATAACCTTTAATAAAATAAGGAATTTCGTTTTGAGTTCTTATTTGTTTGATATTATATTCATAAGCCAATTTAGCAACAATTTCAAAAATATTTGGAATCGAATGAATATGAACATGAGAATCAAGATGAGTCGGATGGAAAGTTTCTAGCACTAACTCTATTTGCGAGCGAAACTCTTTTTCAACTTGGGCTAGAAAAACTTTATTATTTGATTTTAATAAAAGTCCTAAATAACCATTATTAAAATTGCCATATTTATCACACAAGAGATTTAAACCTTGGTTGAGCGCTTTTCCCTCAATTAAATTAAGATGCACACCAACACCAAGATTTGGATTTGGCATAATCACTCTAAATAAAGCATCTTTATATGATGGCATATTAGACATTACACTTGCGCTTTTTAAAAAACCGTCCCTAAATCCTTCTAAAACCGCATTATTATGAAATTCACTTTTCCCTAAATCGTCAGCATTTAAAATAAACTTTTTCATATCAACCTCTAAAACGATTTTACCACAAAAGATTGCATGGCGTTTATTTAGCATGTTAGTATTTATAAGGAGATAATAAAGATGGCAAAAAATACAATATTAGCAATAGTGGTTCCTTGTTTTAATGAAAAGGATTTAATAAATTCAACCACGCAAAGGCTGCTTGAAGTCTTATCTGATTTAGAGAAAAAAGAAAAAATTTCAGACAAAAGCTATCTTTATTTTGTAGATGACGGCTCTATTGATGATACTTGGTATGAAATAGCAAAAAATGTTGCCAAACACCCAAATAAAGTTAAAGGACTCAAATTCAGTTCAAATTTTGGTAATCAAAAAGCCCTTTTGGCAGGTATGCTTCAAGTCAAAAAAATTGGATGTGATGCTGTTGTTACAATAGATGCTGATCTTCAACAAGATGAAAACAAAATTGAAGAATTTATAGACAAATATGATGAAGGCTATAAAATTGTTTTTGGCGTCAGAAACGACAGAAAAACAGACTCTTTTACAAAAAAATTCACAGCTTTAGCTTTTTATAAAGTTATGTCAATTTTGGGTGTAAATATTCCTAAAAATCACTCTGATTACAGGTTGGTTTCCTCTGAAGTATTAGATGTATTAGATAAATACGAAGAAACAGACTTGTTTTTAAGAGGCTTTTTCCACGCTATCGGTTTTAGAAAAACAAAAGTTATGTTTGATGTTAAACCAAGAAAAGTCGGTAAATCAAAATTTAACCTTATTTCCCTTACAGGCCTAGCCGTTAACGGCATAACATCATATAGCATAGTTCCCCTAAAATTAATTTGTGTTTTAGGGATAATTTCAACAATTTTTGGATTTTTAATGGGAATTTGGACAATAATAGCAAAGTTTGTTTGGAATGATTCTCCTGACGGATGGGCAACAGCAATAATTGTTAGCTCATTTTTCGGAGGAATTCAATTATTCTGCATGGGTATTGTTGCTGAATATCTGGGACAAATCTTTAGAGAAGTAAAAAAACGCCCAAGATATTTAATTGAAGAAGAATTGCTTTAATCTAAGCTTCAATTACTCCATGATTTACAGAATTAAGGTTATTAATAACCAAATATTCTTTCTCATCTATTCTTACATCAAAATTTTTATCTCTTAAAAAATATGTTGGCCCGGAGCCTGACATTTGAAGCCCTAGTGAAGATAAAAATTCAAGCTCTGGATATTTTTTTGTTTCTAAAAGTGCAAATTCTAAATCATTTCGCATATTTGATTCTTTTTTTAACAAATCAAAAGCCATGTAAGCTTCTTTAGCAGAAATTTTTAAATTTCTTGGTTTTACCAAAGATAATTTAAAATCATAAAAAGGCATTTTAGTTAAAACTTCGCCCCTTCCCGTACAAAGTATTGTACCGCCCTCAAGGCAAAAATTTAAATCAGAGCCTAATTCTTGAGCCAATAAATGAATTTCTTTTAAAGGCAAAGGATAATCTAAAATTTTATTTAAACCATATAAAACACCGGCAGCGTCAGTTGAACCGCCTGCTAAACCCGCACATACCGGTATATTTTTTTCAATATAAATATCTGCATCATAGTTTTTATTTATTTTTTCAAAAAATGCTTTTGCTGCCTTATAGCAAATATTTTTTTCATCATAAGGGATTTCTTCACTTGTTCCTAAAAGATTAATCCTGTTTCCATCATCCAGTTTTATAGTAATATAATCAAAAAGCCCAATTGTCTGCATTATGCTTTTAATAGAATGGAATCCTGTTTTTTTATCAAGCGGAAAAACTCTTAAATCAAGATTGATTTTTGCAGGACATTTTACCCTAATTTGCTTCATTTTAATTATTTTCCTCAAGCGCAACCGCCAATTTTTGTATATCTAATAAAGATAGTTTTTCTCCTCTTTGGGTTTTATCAATATTTGCTTCATTAAGTGCTTTTTCAACCTCAACAAAACCTGCATTATTAAGAGAATTTTTAATATTCTTTCTTCTTGCCATAAAAATAGCCTTAACTGTTCTTTTTAAAAGACGAGTTACTTTAACTTTTGGCTCATTGTTAATTTTAAAATACACCAAAGCGCTATCAACCTTAGGGGAAGGCATAAAACAACTTTTTGGCACAATTTTTATTATTTTTGGATCAGCATACATTTGAGATAATATTGATAATTGCCCATACTCTTTATTTTCAGAATTTTCATTTGCAACAATTCTTTTTGCAACTTCCAATTGCACCATTAATACAATTTCAGAAATTCTTGAACGATTTTTATGATTTAGTTCATCGATTTCACCGAGCAAATGAACTAAAATTGGACTTGTGATATAGTAGGGAATATTTGCAATCACTTTTATTTTTTCGTTTTCAAAAGGTAATTCATCAATATTTGTTTTTAAAATATCTTTTTCAAAAAGATGAAAATTATTTTTTACTGACAAATTCTTTTCCAAAACCGAAATAGCATCTTTATCAATTTCAAGAGCAACAACTTTTTTTGCTTTTTCAACTAATTGCTCTGTAACAAAACCAAGCCCCGGTCCAATTTCCAAAATTTCATCATCAACAGTAGCAAAATCAGAAATAAATTCAATTACCGATGAATCAATAAGAAAATTCTGTCCTAAAGATTTTTTTGCCTTGAATTTTTTAGCTCTTAAAATGTAATTTAAGTCCATAGAATAATATTATCAGAAAAATAGAATTAAGTCTTATATCTAACTTGAATAATTATTATTTATGATAAGATTTGAATATGCAAAAATTATTAGAAAAAAAGCAAACATTAAAACCCAAAAATACCAGTTTTAATTCCGACAGAAAACTCACAAAAAGAGAGATTAAATCTTTTTATTTAAAAAAGAAAAATAAAGATTTTCTAATTGGACTTGAATACGAAAGAATTAGTCTAGACAAAAACACACTTAAAACAGCGAGTTACGATAAAGTTTCAAAAATTATCGAACACTTTGCTTCAATAAATTCTTGGGCTTTGATTTACGATAACGATACAATCATAGGCGCAATTTCAAAAGACAACACATCGATTTCGCTTGAACCGGGATGTCAATTAGAGATAAGTCTTGCGCCTAAAAAAAATATTTTAGATATTGACCTTGAACTAACAAAAATTTCAAAATTACTTGATAAAATCGGGCAAATCTATGACGTAATTTTTCTGGGCTACGGAATAAACCCCTCTGATTCTGTTGATGAAATTGAAATTTTAAACAAAACACGCTATAAAATTATGAATGATTATCTTCCTAATTGCCCCTATGGCGAATTAGCTCCCAAAATGATGCGTCAAAGTGCAGGCATACAAGTAAATATTGACTACAAAGATAATTTTGACGCATATTACAAGCTTAAATTTTTTAATTTAATTATGCCTTTTATGACAGGCTTGTTTTCAAATTCACCTTTAGAAAAAAATAAACTATCAGATAAAAAATCTCTAAGAGCACATATTTGGCGCTACACAGGAAAAGACAGATGTAATTTATTTTATAAGAATATATTTTCCAAATTTCTTCCTGAATTTAATATATTTGACAACTATATCAATGAAATACTTGATATTCCAATGGTTTTCATTGAAAGAAACAATACTTCAATTCCAATCGAAGGAGAAATTACTTTTAGAGAATTTATGGAATTTGGATACAAAGGACATAGTGCTAATATTTACGATTACATTCTTCATCAAAGCCTTGCTTTTCCGGATGTTCGTTTAAAAAATTATATCGAAATAAGAAACCATGATAGCTCCTCAATCAAAATGGCTCTTGCTTTATGTGCTTTTTATAAAGGACTTTCATCTATCAATCCTAAAACTTTATTAAAACAATTTAAATATCTAAAAATTAATGACATTGATAAATATAATAACTTGGTTATAGATAAAGCGCTTGATTTTAATATCAATCCTAAAACAGAAGCTTGGGATGTAATTATTTCATTATTTAACCAAGCAAAAAATGCACTAAACTCGAAAGATAGAACTTACCTCCAACCAATATTAGATTTAATTAAAACAAGAAAAACTCAAAGCGATATTTTAATTGAATATAATATTAAAACAGCAAAAGATTTAATTCAATTTTTAAACTAAATATTACAAAAATTTCATAAATTGCAAAAGCTGAATGCTTTGTTAAAATTTAATTATGACTAAAATATTTTTACTTATTAATGACGAAGCCAACAGCCAAATAGAAAATATATTAAAAAATGATGAACTAATGAAAGCTCAAGGAGAGCTTGAAGACATTTTGACCCAAATTCATCACTTTTCGCCTGATATAATTTTGGTTGAAAACAATCTTGAAAACTGTGAATATACAGTAAGACAAATTAAATCAATTGCAAAAAATCAAAACACGCAAATAATCTTTTTGATACATGACAACATTAAAACAGATTTTTTAAATCTTGCTGACGGCTTGGTAAACATACCTCTTAAAGAAGATGTATTATTATCCACAATTAATTCGCACTCAAAAATCAAAAAATCACTTGACAGATTATATGACAACAATAAAGAATTATCCAAAAGCCTATATCAATTAAATGTTTTATACAATACAAGCTCTCAATTTGCAGGAACACTAAACACTTCAAAACTTTATGAGATTATGATTGAAGCAATGGAAAAAACATTAAGTTTCGATATTTCCAGTGTTTTAATTTTTAACCAATTTTCTAAGCCTGTGCTATATTTAAATACAATCCACGCACCAAGCGAAAATTTAATTGACGCTCTTAAAATTCGTTCTATTTTAAATTATCAAACCATGTTTGAAAATTCAGCCCTACCACACAATAAAGACTTTGATGAAATAGAAACCATACAAAAAACAAAACAAAGTCGCTCAAACAAAATTTATTCAATAGATTCACTTAGTTATGATTCATTATTTGCACCAATAAAAGTTGGGGATGATTTTTTCGGAGTTGTTGAGCTTTTTAGGCAAACCCCATACACAGCAGAGGATGTCACTTGTTTTCAAGCCATAACACACCAAGTTGCTCTGCCATTAAGAAGTGCAAAATTATATGAAGAAATTTCATCAACCAACAAAAAATTGGAAAAACTGGAAAGAATAAAATCAGAGTTTGTTTCTATAGTTTCTCATGAATTAAGAACTCCATTAACACCCATCAATAATTCTCTTGAAATTGTTTTATCAGGTCAAGCAGGTGAAATTACTCCTGAAGCACAAAATTTTATCTCTATGGCAAAAAGAAATATTCAAAGACTATCAGGAATTATTGAAGATTTATTAGACTTGTCAAGAATACAAACAGGAAAACTGGATTTAAAATACAAACTCGTAGATATAACACCATCGCTTGAGTTATTACAAAAAACATTCCTGCAAGTTGCTCAAGAAAAAAATATAACAATTAATCTTGATATAAAACAAAAACTTCCGGAAATATATGCTGATTTAAGAAGAATCGAACAAATTTTATCTAATTTAGTTTCAAATTCTCTCAAATTCACCCCTCAAGATGGCGCAATTAACATTAATGCAGAAGTTATTTTAAGCAATGAAATCGATAAAACAAAATTAATCACTCCTTGCATTGATTTAAAAGGTCAGTATATTAAAATTTCTGTTCAAGATAACGGAATTGGAATTAAACAAGAAGATATTCCAAAAATATTTGACAAATTTTCTCAAATTGAAACATCTCTAAACAGAAATAAAGGCGGGGTTGGATTAGGTTTAACAATCACAAAACAACTAATTGACTCACACCTTGGAGCAATTTGGGTTGACAGCGAAGAAAAAAAAGGTTCAACTTTCAATGTAATTTTGCCCTTAAATGACGACTTTAAAGTTTTTGAAATGGATTTATCACATGCATTGGTTGCCTTTGGAGATGTTGGGATAATAAAAATTAATTACAATAAAAGAATAGAATTAATTGAACTTTTAAAAGAACAAAAACTTTTAAATTTAACCAGATTATCAAAAGAAATCCTATTTGATAAAGATGAAAGAAAAGAATATTGGGTATATATACCAAAAATTTCGCTAGGCTCTTTTGAGGCAATATATCAAACAATTGAAGAATTTTGTATAAAGATTTCAAGTACTGAAAGTGATATAATATTATCAAAAGCACATAGCGAAAAAGATGGTATTGAAATAAATAAAATAATTGAAACTTTAAACAATTAAGGGTTAAAAGATGAAAAAAATATTAATAGTTGATGATGAAAAAGATATTGTAGAAACTCTCTCTTTTATGTTAAAAGCTAAAGGATTTGAATGTATTTGTGCTTACGACGGAGAAGAAGGGCTCAATCTTGCTAAAAACTCCAATCCGGATTTAGTCATATTAGATGTAATGATGCCTAAAATTAATGGGTATAAAATATGCAGACTTTTAAAATTCGACAATAAATATAAAAATATTCCTATTATCATGATTACAGCAAGAAGCCAAGATGAGGACAAGTTAATTGGCGAAGAAACAGGTGCTGATGAATATATCACAAAACCATTTGAATTTAGCGATGTATTAGAGGCAATTAATAAATATTTAAAACAAGGTGAAACGGTGTAAAATGGATTTATTGAACGATAGCACAGCACTAGACAATAAGACTCTTGATAAATTAAAATACGATTTAGTAAGAGATAATCTTGTAACTTATGATGACATTGAACATGCTCAAGAGCTTGCTGTTGCTCAAAATACAAACATTGGTCAAATATTAATCAATACAGGCATGATTGAAGAAAATGTCTTAATGAAATTTTTGGAAGAAAAACTTCACACACCTTGTGTTGATTTAGAAAATTACACAATAGATAAAAAATGTCTTGATTTTATAACTTATCAAGATGCAATTAGATTTAAAATTCTTCCTTTATTTATCATTGAAGATACACTAACTGTTGCAATGGCAGATCCTATGGATTTATTTTCTATAGATAAAATTATGCAAATAACAAAGAAAAACATCGATCCTGTTATTGCATCTGAAAAAAGCATATTAAAAAAAATCGGTGAATATTACGACATAAAGTCTAAAGTTGAAAATATTAAACTTGATAATTCAAAACCTGTTGATTGGCAAGAAGAATTACATAACGATGATTTATCTCAAGAGCATATTCAGGCTTTATTTAGAGCGATATTAAAACAAGCAATTAACGAAGATATTCACGAACTTTATTTTGAAAATTCCCAAGAAGGGCTTAATGTATATTTCAAAAGACCTGTAGAAATATACAAAACAGGCACAATCCCAAGCTTATTAACAAGTTCTTTCATTCAATCGCTTAAAACAATGTCTAATTTAGACCCTAATGTTTTCGAAATTCCACAATTAGGAAAATTGAATTTTAATGTTGATAATAATGAATTAACTGCAAGCGTAAGCGCCTTTCCAACAATCAACGGAGAAAGAATTTTAATTAAAATTTATCATCCGCCGCTAAGTGTTGATAAATTAAATATAGCTCAAAATAAAATCGAGTTAATTAAACAATCACTAACAAAACCCGGAATTATTTTAATTTGCGGTTCGTCATTATCAGGCAAAACACATCTTATTTATTCAATATTATCTAATTTAATTCCAAAAGCAAAAAATGTTATGACACTTGAAAGCATTGCAAAATATAAACTAAAAAATGTTGCCCAGTGTGAATTAAACGAAAATATTGGTTTTAATCTCGATAAAGCAATGAGATTTATTGAATTTCAATCACCCGATATTATTTATTTTGAGGGAATTACAACAAAAGAAGGGTTAGATTTTTTCACTTCTCTAACTCTAAAAAATAAAACTCTCATCACTGAATTTTTAGCTGAAAACATGGATGATTTAAGAAGAAAATTTGAATTCAGCGAATTTACAATGTTCAAATCCGTTATAAGCTGTTTGATTTTTATACATAACAAAGACTCAATTGAAGTTTTTAATAGAGACGAACTTGAAAAATATTTATTTTAATTAAGATATTCAAATATTTTTTTGGCAATTTTACTATGATTTTCAATATCATAATGCAAGCCATCTATTTTACTTACACTTGCAATCAAATTTAAGTCCATTAATTCACAATCAAATTCATTTTTGATTGATAAATAAACATCTGGTAATTTTTTTGATTTTTCAATTGAACTTTGATTAAACATTAAACTAAAATTGCTTTTTAAAATGCAACTATCAATAATATTCGGACACAATAAAATTATTTTTGCATTTGTTTTTGATTTAATATTGCAAATAAAATCTAAAAATTTTTCTCTAAATTTATTTAATTCAATGTTATATAGAAATTGCATATCATTAATTCCAAGCTGAAGAATAACAATATCTAAATCATTCTTTAAATGTTCATTAATTGCTCTATAGCCTGTAGTTTCAATCGAAATATTATCACATACTGCAGTTCTGTTGTTGCAGCCTTGTTCAATAACAAAATATTTATCTTTAAGATTTTCTTTTAAAATCCCGCTCCATCTTTCATTTCGTTTATATCTGGAACCATTTAAGGGATTAAAACCAAAAGTGTTGCTGTCACCAAAGCATAAAATTTTTTTCATAGTATATTATTTTTTGAATTTAAAGTTTTGTCAAGAGACAATAAAAACTTAAATAAAGCAAGAGGCTAAAAAATTTAAAACTAAAAAAGAGCAAAAAGAATACGAGCAAAATTTCTCTGATTTTGCCTCAAAAGCCTTATATAACAATAATTTTGATGATAAAAAATAATAAAATTATGCTCGAACTTCTAAGACTCTTATTATTGAGTTTTAGCGATTGATTATTTTTGGTGTCTGCCTTGTTTGAACAAGTGCAGAGCGCAAAAGCCGCATTTTGACAATAAAAAAAGACTTCCCAAGAAGTCTTTTTAAATGGTGGTCTAGAAGTTACAAAGTTAGAACTTATAATCAATAAATTTATTGAAAAAGTTCGCACTTTTGAACTGTTTGAACTTGGCAGAATGATTGATTGTATAAATTTAAGAAAAGCTGCATAAACTTATATCCATGGATTTTTAAGTATTTTACCGTTAGGAAGTTCTATTTCATCTTCAAATAAACAATTTGCAAGCTTTGACAATCTTAAACGTAGT
>CALURR010000022.1 GCA_944323195.1 Candidatus Gastranaerophilales bacterium | reverse complement strand
AGCTCGATAAGCGAGAAACCTTTTTTCATATTTTCATTACCATTTTAATTTCTACTTTTCATATTTAAACATGGAATTTTGGATATTTCAAGTTGTTTAAAAGTGAGTTATTTTACTTCAAAATATGAATAAGGTAGTGAGCTATGACAGATATAAAAAAATTATTAGGTAAAAAAATTAAATATTATCGAGAGTTAAATAATTTAACCCAAGAGCAAATGGCAGAGTTAGTTGGAATTAATAGTCGTTCTATTTCACTAATTGAGAGAGGTTCAAATTTTGTTACAGCTGAAACTTTGACAAATATTGCAAAAACTTTAAATGTTTCAATGAAAAAACTTTTTGATTTTGATCAAGATATTTTTCAAACTGCGGATATTAAAGAAAGATTATTTGATTTAATTAATAAAAATGAAGATAAAGTCTATACAATATATAAAATTGTAAGAGGGTATTTAGAGTGAAGTTATTATAGTCTAAAGACAAGTATAGCTTAAATTTAGGCTTAGTATTTCATTTTGTAAAAGAATTAAAAATTAATGCTATTCATTATAATTTTTAGATATAAAATTTAATTATGAATAAAATTTTAATTATTGATGATGACATTGCAATTTGTGAGCTTATAAAGGTTAATTTGGAGCTTTTGGGCTACAATTGTGAATATTCAACTGATCCTATCAAGGGATTTGCCCTTGTTAAACAAGATGAGCCTTCTTTGGTTATTTTGGATGTAATGATGGGCGAAGTAAATGGTTATGAAATAGCAAAGAAAATACGTCAAACAAAAAATATTTCGTCTACCCCAATAATAATGCTTACTGCACTTGGAGAGCTAAATAATAAACTGGAAGGTTTTAGTTCGGGCGTTGATGATTATATTACTAAGCCTTTTGAGATTGAAGAACTAAAGGCTCGAGTGTTGGCGCTTTTAAATCGTTCAGGACAAGAATTACCATCTTTAAGGGTAAAAGAAGTACTTTCAAAAGGAGATATAACTTTAATTCCTGAAAGTTATAGTGTACAAATTGTTGATAAACAGACTCAATTAACTCCGATTGAATTTGACATTTTGAATGTTCTTATGCAAAAAGAAGGTTCGATGGTTTCAGCTAAAGAACTATTAAAAGAAGTTTGGGGATATAATGAAGGCGATGATGTGGACACAATAAGAGTTCATATTACCCATTTGAGAGCAAAAATAGATAAAATATCTTCTCAAAAAAATAAGTATATTCAGACAATATATGGCGGCGGATATAGACTTTTAGCTTCCGGTGTAGAAAAAAAATAATATGAAATTGAAACTTAATAAAATTCAAATTAAGCAGTTTTTAATACTTTTTATAAGTATTTTTTTATTGTTTTTAATTACTTATAAAAATTTTCAAATACGTCAATTAAATCGAATTAATGATGTTTCATCAATTAATATAATTAATCAAAAAGAAGTTAACCCCAAGCAATTATTTCTTGAAAGTTGGCAGATAATTAAATCAAATTATTATTCAAAAAATCTAAATAAACAAAATTGGGCAAGATGGAAAAAAAGATATTCTAATAAAATTAAAACAAAAGAAGATGCATATGTTGCAATAAATACAATGCTTGCAAGTTTGAATGATCCATATTCAAAATTCTTATCAGAGGAAGAATTTCAAGAGCAAAGTAGTGCAATTAATTCTAAATTATATGGCATAGGGATTAATATTGCTTCAATTTCGGGGAAAATATATATAGTAAATGTTTTGGAAAATGCTCCTGCATATAATAGCGGAATAAGAAGCGGAGATATAATATTAAAAGTAAATTCAAAAGATGTTAACGGGCAATCTATATATCAAGTTGCACAATTAATCAGGGGAAATATTAATCAAGTTGTTAATCTTGAATTATTGAGAGGAAATGAGAAATTTTCTTCAAATGTTAAAAGAGAAGAAATTAAAGTAAAAACAATAGAATATAAAAAAATATCTAATGATATAGGATATATTAGAATTTCCAGTTTTATTGGTGTGGATACTCCAAGAGAGTTTATTATAGCCTTAAATCGCCTAAAAGACACAAAAGGACTTATTTTAGATTTAAGAGGAAATTCAGGCGGTCTTTTTCAAAATGCAATAGTTATATCAAATTTGTTTATGAATGAAGGAACTATTGTTAATGTAATTGCCAGACAAGGAAAGAAAAATACATACACAGCAGAACACGACGGATGTATATATAATAATCCTTTAGTTGTTTTGATTGATGAAAATTCTGCTTCGGCTTCTGAAATTTTATCATCAGCCCTAAAAGATAATAAAAGAGCGGTTTTGGTTGGTACAAAAACATATGGAAAAGGCTTAGTTCAAAAAGTTTTTGCGCTTCCAAATAAATCAGGAATGAATTTAACCATAGCAAGATATTTAACTCCAAAAGGTGCAGATATTAATAAAAAAGGTGTAGAGCCTGATTATATTGTTAATTTTAAACATAGTGATTTTTTAACTAATAATGACCCTCAATTAGTTTTTGCTAAAAATTATTTAGAAAAGAAACTATAAAATAATATGGTATTATAAATATATTATTTTTAAAAAGGAGTATAACACCACGTTGTTAGATTTAATTGAAAACAGAAAAAGTGTTAGAGAATATCAACAAAAAGATATTCCAAAAGAAGACTTAATGAAAATTTTGAAAGCCGGATATTTAGCGCCTTCTTGGATGAATAGTCAGCCTTGGAAGTTCATTTTGGTTCAAAATCAAGAAACTAAAAATATTTTAGCTGAATTATCAGGCAATCAACCCCATGTTAAAAATGCCCCTGCTTTAATTGTTTGTATAGCAGACAAAAACGGTTGGTCAAAAGAAGAATTTGGCGAAGTATTGGCAACTCGCGGAATTGGCGAATCAGGCAGAGAAAAAATATTTTCAATTCCTATGTTCTACCCTGTTTTATTGGGCGAAGATAAAGTTTTAATGCGTTCTGTTGAACAAGTGACTTATGCTGTTTCATATATGATGTTAGAAGCAAAAGAACTTGGAATAGATTCTTGTATAATTGGTGCAATCTCTAATGAGGCGACTGTAATCAAACCTGAGATTTATAAAAAAGCAAATGAAACTTTAAATTTAAAAGATGGTCAGGTTTTAATAACAATAATAACTCTAGGCTATGCTAAAGAAGATACTCCGGCAAACAAAATAAGAAAAGATTTTGATAGTGTAGTATTTAGCGAAAAAATAGGAAATAAAATATCATAGATTAAAACCGCCTTAATTGGCGGTTTTTTAAATAGTTTTTGTATAAAGTCTTATTTTAAACCTTGCAACCAAGATTGTTTTATCTTTGTCGTAAGGTTCAATATATATTTCGTAGAGATTGCTTAAATATTTTTCTTTTGCAATATTTTTAAAGAAGTTTTGAAGTTGTGTGTAATTTCCAACAGTTATGAATGAGAGTTCACAAGCATTATACCCTGCTGCTTTAGTCATAAGAATTTTATCATCAACAGGTTGGTAATTATAATCAATTGAACGTATTCTAACACCGCTGTTTGTAATGTTTGAAAGGATATTTTCAAACATAATTCCAAAAGAAGCTTCCGGGCTAAATTGCTGACCCATAACTTCATATATTACTTTTCCGCTCGTGTTTTCTTTTTTGTTAGCAGAGGCAAGTTGTTGTCTTTTTATTTGATTAAGTTTTTCTTCTTTAACTTGAAGCTCTTCTTTTTTTTGATTTGCTTCACTATGGCTTGTTATAGCTAATGAACCATAATGGTATGTTGCATATAGCCCGCCAATAAAAACAGCTACAATTAAAAATAAATATGTTATATTTTCTTTAATTAATTTTTCCATTTCTTTTCCTATTTTACAGGCTTCATTCCTGATGTGTTTTCAATACCATCCAGTGGAGTTTTAACTATTTCATTTTCATCTTGTTGTATTTTTTGCATGTAAGTTTCTTGTGGATTTTCTTGTTGATTTCTACTGCTTTTATTATTTGCTTGTTGTTCAAATTCAATTTGAGTATTAGCAATTTCAAAGCTGTATAGTCTTTCTGTATCTTTATCAAGGGCTATATCAGAAAGATATTTATTTCCTTGTGATAAATCTTCAGTGATAACTTTTAATTCTGTTAATTTAATATCTGATTGTGGAGAAACTATTCTTAAATTTTTATAATATTCGTATATATCAACTATACTTTGCGCAACTCCTCTAACTGCAATTTTGTCACCTGCTTTATTGTAATATTGAGTAAGCCACACATTTTTTGGAATATCTGTTGCAATAGAATCATAGAAATTGATTGCAGTAACATTCATAGAGGCAATTTCATCAATAATTGTGTTCATATCAATTTCTTGTTTACTTTTACCGTCTGTTGCAGCTAAAATCTGATTATCTATTGCTTGAATTTGGCTTGATAAATCTGAAATTCTTGCTTGTTCTTTTCCGTCAACAATCGCGCATATTCCTGCTATGCTTCCAAAAATTATGAAAAATACAGCAGATAGCAACACTGAAATTTTCATTACAAATTCACTTGAGACATCAATGGGAACACCAAGAATATTTGTTGTAAAGTAAACCCCCATAGAAGCACTAGGGTCATCAGCTAATACATTTAAAATAACTCCAAAGTTTGATTTTAAATGTGCTGCGCCTAAAACAGATAATGTCATGGAATTTACTTTTGAATAATCAATCGTGGAAACAACTTCTAATAAAGGCTTTTTAGAAAATTTATTTGAATCTATTGCAATTATTTCTTTGTCATATTGCATTTGTCTTTTTAAGACTTCAGCGCAAATATCATCAGTTTGGCTTATTATATATAGTTTGTCTGTTTCATGATTATTTAATAGTTGAGCAGCGCTTGATACAATAGCTTGATATGCCTCTTCTGTTGAGAATGATTTAATTGCAAGAGGTACTTCGCTGTAATCTATCAAATTTTTGCCTTCCATTTGGAATAAAGTATAACTGTTGGTGCCAACAATCATTGTTGTCCAAGGCGCATTTTCCAATATTACATCATCAATTTGCCCTGTAAGATATAAACCTCTAAGAGTTGCACTATGAGCAGTTTCTATGCCGACCAATTGAAGTCCAATGTCTGACATAATTTCTTTTAATTCTTCTATTGCACTTTTTTGAAAAGATGAATAAACTATTTTCTTTTGTGAAGTGTTTTCATAGCTTGCAACTTGACACCAACCTGAAATTGGTTCTTCTCTTTTGAATATATAGAATTCTTCTGCTTTAGAAAGAATTGCAGTTTTAATTTCCGCATTTGTTACAACTTGGGGAACTTCTATAAAATCAAAATATACGTTAGGTAAAACTAAATATGTAAGAGATTTTGGCGGAATTTTCATTAAGTCGATAAGTTCAACCAATGCTGTTTTGAATTGAACATAGTCTTGAATTTCTCTGGTTGAAAAATTATAGTCTACCTTTCTTCTTCCGTAGTTTATTACTGTTGAATTTGTTTTATCAAGAATCGCAACCTCTAGTCCAATACCAGGGTTTAGAGCAATTCCGACAATTTGCTTCTGATTACTTTGTGATAAAAAATTTAACATCTCTATAAATTCTAAACTTATTCTTCCCTTACTATTATTTATAATACAATAAGTAAATAAAATATGAAAACAACTTTACAATTATATACATAAATAATAGTAGGAGAAGAATTAAAAATGAATAATAATCTAATTTATGGGAAAAATCCGGTTTATGAAGTTTTAGAAAAAAACCCAAAAAGAGTTAACAAAATTTATATTCAAAATGGAATTTCTTTTGATAATCGTTTAAAAAAAATAATCGAATTGGCAAAATATAATAAAATTTTGGTTCAATATACTAATTTGCAGAAATTTAATTCCGAATTTGAGGAAAAAATAAATTTTCAAGGTGTAATTGCTTCAGTTGCAAGTGTTGAATTTGTTTCTCTTGAGGATTTTTTAGCACAAGAAAAAAATGATTTTAAAAGAATTGTTATCTTGGATGAAATATCAGATCCTCATAATCTTGGTGCAATAATTAGAACAATAGCGGCTGTCGGATTTGATGCAGTCATGGTTCCAAACCATAGGAGCTGTCCTATTAATGCTACAGTTGAAAAGATTTCATCAGGCGCAATCAACCATATACAAATTATTAAAACAACTAGCCTTTCAGCTAGTATAGATTTATTAAAAAAACAAAACTTTTGGGTAATTGCAACGCAAATGATGGCAAAAGATAATTATTATGAAATTGATTATACAGATATGAATTTTGCTCTTGTAATGGGCTCAGAGGGCAAGGGAATATCTAAAACAATTTTAAATAAAGCCGATTTTACTGTTAAATTAGAAAGTAATTTTGAGTCTTTAAATGTTTCCAGTGCAACTGCTGTAATTTTATATGAAGCATTAAGACAAATAAGGACAAAACAAAAATAGCTAAAAAATAAAAAATATTGTATAATAACTATATTCTTGGAGCGGAGAAATGAAACAAAAAACAATGGATAAAAATGCGCAAAATGATTTTTTATATGATGATTTAGACGAGCAAACGCTCCTTCAGATTGATAACGATATAGCTTCTCAAGAAGAAAATCTTCAAGATGACCAAGATGAGCAAAAAAATTCCCATGAAGATTATAAATCAGTAGTCGCTGATGATTCAGTTAAGATGTATTTGCAACAAATTGGTAAAATTCCTCTTTTGAGTTTTGAAGATGAATTAGAAGTTGCAAGGCAAATTAAAGAAAATCATTCTCAAAAAGCAAGAG
Source organism: Candidatus Gastranaerophilales bacterium (assembly GCA_944323195.1). GTDB lineage: Bacteria > Cyanobacteriota > Vampirovibrionia > Gastranaerophilales > Gastranaerophilaceae > RUG14156. Next base: position 971 of record CALURR010000022.1, on the reverse strand, counting down.
AAATTTTAATTAACGCTAATTTAAGACTTGTTGTTTCAATAGCTAAAAAATATATCGGCAGAGGCTTGTCTTTTCTTGATTTAATTCAAGAAGGCAATTTAGGATTAATGAAAGCGGCTGAAAAATTTGATTATTCAAAAGGTTATAAATTTTCAACATATGCAACTTGGTGGATTCAGCAGGCAATTACAAGAGGTATTGCTGATAAATCTAGAATGATAAGACTTCCTGTTCATATGATTGAAACTTTAAGTAAAATTAAACGTGCGACAATTGAATTATCAACCGAATTAAATAGAATTCCAACAAAAGAAGAAATTGCTTCTAGGGTTGATATGCCTGTTAATAAACTTGTACAGCTGATGAAAAGCTCCCAAAGTACAATTTCAATTGAGACTCCGGCTAATCAAAAAGATGATACATCTAAAATTGCCGATTTTATAGTGGATGATACACATTTAACTCCTGATAGCAAGGTTACTCAAGAAAATTTATTGGAAGATGTTCAAAAAATGTTGAACCAATTAAATCCAAAAGAAAAAGATGTTTTAATTATGCGCTATGGCTTAGATAACAATGGCCAAAAGAAAACGCTTGATGAGATAGGCTCTCGTTATGGAGTTTCAAGAGAAAGAATAAGACAAATTGAAACAAGAGCTATTGCAAAATTGAAAAAATTGTGTAGAAATAAAAATTTATCGCTTAATTTAAAAAATTATATCGGACTTGAATAAAAGTTAATTTTCTTTCTTTTCCAATTTTGGTTCAGGCATGTCGATATTTCTATCGGTTTTTTCAACTTCGGGCAAGATATTTTTAGCATCATAAATTTCTTTTAATTTTTCTTTTGTCTGAATAAAAACGTATTCTTTTTCTTCATCATTAAAATCATATTTATCAATAACTGCTTTTATTTGTTCGTCAGTTGGCATTGCTGTTTGATTTGAATCTTTTGCAAAAGCCAAATTAAA
>CALURR010000021.1 GCA_944323195.1 Candidatus Gastranaerophilales bacterium | reverse complement strand
AATTGTTCGCCAAGTGCAAGCAATTTATGCTGTTGGAAAGGCAACACTAGTGGAACTTCGTGTGACAATGCTAATGGCGGCGGATATAGTGGTTGTAATAGAACAGTTTGTGATTGGAATGCAGCTGATTATATTTGCAAAAACTTTAAAGCCGGAGGTTACACTTGGAGATTAGCAACAAAAGATGAAATGTCTAATTGGGCTAATAATTCAATTGGAAAAGGTGTAAATGGTTTACAGCTTTGTGATGGTACGGGTTATTCTTCTGCTCGTTGTTATAGTACATTTACTTGTAGAGGAATTTCTGGTAATGGTTGTTTTCCTTACATTGTATGGAGTGGTAGCGCTTACAATGCATCATCATTTTATAATTATAATTTATTTAATGGTTCTTGGGTTCAATATAATGAAACATATAAAAATGCTTATTCCACTCGTTGTGTAGCCCAAATGCCTCAAAGTTGTGCTGATAAGTTTAACGAAGGTTGTACAATTTGCGAAGGCTCTCAATGTCTTGAATGTTCATCAGGCTACATTTTAAAAGATGGAAAATGCGTTGTTGATTGTGCAACTAAATTTGGTTCAAATTGTTCAAGTTGTACTGCTTCAAAATGCACAGCTTGTGCTGATGGGTATAAATTAAGTTCAGATCCATCTAGTATCAATGCCTGTGAACCCCCTTTGTTTATGCAAATTGGAAACTTATTAATTACAAAATATAATATGGGAGATCATACCGAACTTCCTGTAAACGTTTCTAATGTCATTGTAGTTCCAGTTGGTACGCGATGTAGCTCTGGTAGTCACACCTATTGTTGCTGGCAGGGAAATACATCAGGTACATTTTGCGATTCAATAAATGGAGGTTATTCAGGATGCAATCGTACGGTATGCGATTGGAATGCGGCTGATATTATATGTAAAAACCTTAAATTAGGTAATTACACTTGGCGTTTAGCTACCAAAGATGAAATGTCTAGTTGGGGAGCTAACTCAATTGACAAAGGAATAAACGGACTTCAACTTTGCGATATTGGCTCGGGTTACTCTTCAGCTCAATGTGGTGTAAGCTTGACGACGAAGTGTTATGGGGCGTTTGAAAGTTTTTGTAACCCGTCCCGCGTTTGGGGTAGTTCTTCTGAAATCAATTACTACTTGTACAATGGCAGTTGGAGTTCGAGTGCTTTGACATATCTATATACAAGTGCCTTTTCTGTTCGTTGTGTTGCAGATTTGTAAATATTTCTTTTCTATTTTAAATTATCTTTTGCCAGTTTAATGGCTTCATTTTCGTCCTTAAATATACACTCTTTATCAATATAATTAACAACTTCATCCATTGATTTAACTTGATTATAGACATCATCATTTTCTAATACAAAATACAGCTTAATTTTTTGTGCTTTTAATCTTACAATTATATCTTCAAGGGCAAAAATAGCAGACATATCAAGCAATGAATTTGATGAATATGTTAAAATAACAAATTTTGTTTCCAAGAGTTCATCAAAATGTGATACAATTTGGCTGATTGAGCCAAAAAAGAATTGACCGTCTATGTGTAAAATTCTGATTTTATAATGGCTTTCTTTCTCGATTTTAATTTCATCTTTTGTATAGTCTTGTATTTTATTTTTTATATTTGTATTATCGGCAAGCCTTTTTGCATATAATAGTGAAGCTAAGACTATTCCTATCCCCAAGGCTGAAACAAGGTTATAAAACACTGTTAAGAATAATACAGCCAATAAAACAAATAAATCATCTTTTGGTGCATGTTTTAGAACTTTTATAACTTTTAAATCTAAAATATCATAACCTATTTTAATCAATATTGCCGATAGGACGCAGATTGGAATTTGCGAAATAAAATTGTTAAATTTTAGTAGCACCATGATTAAAATTAATGCACTAAAAAGTTGTGTTAGTTTGGTTGTTGAGCCATTTTTAATTGCAGCAACACTTCTCATTGTTGCTGCTGCACCATTCATTGAGCCGGTTAATGCGCAAAAAATATTGCCCACTCCTTGTGCTAGAATAAGTTTTTTTGAGTCATGTCTGGTTTTTGTTAGCGAATCAACAATTATTCCTGTTAATAAACTTTCGCTGGATGAAATAAAAGCTAATGTTAGAGCTAAAGTTAATGTTGATGAAATTAAATTTAGGGAAAAATTAGGCATTTGAAATTGGGGTAGTGCAAATGATACTGATGAAATTTTTTCTACATCAATATTTAATAATGCCACTGCAATAGTCATGATAATTAATGCAATTAGCTGTGATGGCAAAAATTTTGTGATTATTTTAGGCATAAAAAATAAAATAAATAAAGTTATTATGCCGATTATAGCTGAATTTAAGTCAATATTTGTTAAAATTATAGGATAATTTTTTATTGCTTCTGTGGTTGAAGCGTAAATTTTTCCACCTAATAGTGGTGAAATTTGAAGGATTATAATTATTAATCCAATTCCTGTTAAAAACCCTGATATAACAGGATATGGAACATATTTAATAAATTTTGGAATTGAAGTTAGTGAAATAATAATTTGCAATATTGAAGCAAATAACAATACAAATAGTACTGATTTTAAATCATTGTTTAATGAAAGTATAATCGTTGCAATTATAATTGAGCTTGGACCTGTTGGACCTGAAACAATTGGAATATTGCACCCAAAAAGCCCCGTGATAATTGAAAGAATTATTGCTCCCCAAAGCCCCGCTGACGCCCCTAATCCGGAGGCTACCCCAAAAGCAAGAGCTTGCGGGAAAGCTATGATTGAAGCGGTTATTGCACCAAAAAGATTGCCTTTTAAGTTTAAGTTATTCATTGTTTTATGATAGCATAGGGTTTTATTTTTGAAAATCTAAAAAAATGGGAGTATAAATACTCCCAGATATCAAAACACAAAAAATAACAAAACCTGACGTAGTTTGAGCTTAGTGAGACTTCACTTAGCGAAAACAAGGAAGGCATAGGTGTGTGGAGCTCGTGACGGCGGACCGTTG
>CALURR010000020.1 GCA_944323195.1 Candidatus Gastranaerophilales bacterium | reverse complement strand
ATGAAAAAGAAATAATGAAAAATGTTGCCTAAAAATTAAAACGGCGACACCCAGATTCGAACTGGGGGATAAGAGCTTTGCAGGCTCCTGCCTTACCACTTGGCCATGTCGCCTTAGATTATCATTGTCTTTATTTTATTAAATAAATAATTAATGTCAAGAATTAAACTTCTGCTTTGATAGCAATTTTATTTGGTTTTATGTTTTTATATTAATATACTGATTTAGGAGAATAATATGGAACCAATAAGCCCAATTAATAAAGCATTAATTGAAAAAGTGAAGTTGAATAATAATCAGACTTCTAAAAATGTTCAAGTTCAAACGCCAGTGCCTAAATTAAGCGCTGATAGTGTTGAACTATCTACAAAAACACAAAAGCAAGGTTTAATTGATAAAATAAAATCTAATAAAAAACTTTTAATTGCTGGTGGTGTCGCTATTGCGGCAGCTACAGCAGGCATTATATTTGGAATTAAAAAAGGAATTATTCCTTTTGGTGTAAACGCTAAAGCAAAAAATATTCTAAAGAGAAGTGATGAAATTTTAGCTCAAGGTAGCGACATTATAGCTCTAGGTCAAAAAGAATATAATGAGGCTATGGGCTTATTAAATCAAGCAAGAGAAAATGGCTTTTCTGATGTTCTAGATGAATCAGGGAAAGTTATAAGAAATTTTGATATATCTAACAATCCAGCTCTTAGTTCTACAATGCGTGAATTTTCAGATGGAAAACTTACAAGAAGAGTTTATTTTTCTCAAATAGACAATGAATTTAATATTAGTAGTATAGATAAAGGTGTTGAAGAATTATCCGATGGTGCAAAAACTGCTGAACGTTTTGATTTTTCAAATGGTGTTTTATCTGGATATACAAAGGGTTGGGAATTATTTGCCGATTTAAGTGAAAAAATTGCTGAAGGTTTTGGTTTTTCAGATGGTGTTTTAAATATATATACAAAAGGCACTGAAACGTTGGTTGATGATAGCGCAAAAGTTGATGAAATTTTTAATTTTTCTAATGGTGTTTTATCTGGTTATACAAAGGGTTGGGAAATATTAGCTGACGAAAGACAAAAAATTGCTGAAGGTCTTGGTTTTTCAAATGGTGTTTTGTCTGATTATACAAAAGGTTGGGAATCATTAGCTGATGGTGCTAAAAAAGCAGCTATATCAAATAAATATGAAAACGGTAAATTAATTAGCCATCAAAAGAATATTGAATTATAAAAGCTAAATTCATTTAAGCATATTTTTGCTTCTTAATTGTCTATGGAAAGTGATTGCGAATCTATGGGCTTCATCTCTTATTCTTTGGAAAAGATGTAAGGCTGCAGAATTTTGTGCCAAAATTACAGGTTCTTTTTTGTTGGGTAAGAAAACTTCCTCTTCTCTTTTTGCTAAAGATACAATATCCAGTTCAAGTTCAAACTCTTTCATTATTTCAATTACAGAAGATAGTTGACCTTTTCCTCCGTCAATTATGATTAAATCAGGTGCTTCAATTAAACCAGATTTAATTCTTTTAAATCTTCTTGATAAAATTTCTCTCATAGATTTAAAATCGTCTACTTCTCCTTTTTTAAGGGTTTTTAGTTTATATTTTCTATATTTTGATTTTTTAGGTTGACCGTTTTCAAAATAAACTCCTGAAGCGACTGTGTTAGTGCCTTGAATGTGTGAAATATCATAACATTCAATTGTGTGAGGGAATTTTGATAGTTTTAATTTTTCTTGGATATATGAACCAACTTCATTGTAGTCATTTTGTATGTTGGCTAGTTCTTTTAGTTTTAATTGTTCAATGTTATAGGTTGCATTTTTAAGGGCTAAATTAAGCATTTCTTTATCGGTTTTTGTTGTTGCTTTAATGATTTTGACTTCTTTGTTTAATCTTAAAGATAGCCATTTTTGGTAAATTTCAAAATCGCTAAAAGTGTCTGAAAGAATTATTTTAGAAGGCAATTCTTCATCATTTAGCATAATATAGTATTCTCTTATCGCACTTTGAGTAATTTCGTCTAAATCATTGCTGTCAGATAAAAATTGCGAAAATGAAAAGTCTTTTTTGTTAATTAATCTTCCTTGTCTAACTTGTAAAATGCTGATACAGATTAAATTTGATGAATTAACTATTCCAATATAATCATAGTTTGATTGGGATGATTTAAATACAACATTTTGTTTTTCGAGAGTTTTTTCTATGTCTTGAATACGGTTTCTATATAAAAGAGCTTTTTCAAATTCAAAATTTTTGCTAGCGCTATCCATTTCTTTTTTTAGGGTTTTAATTAATTCTTTTCTTTTTCCTGATAAAAAAAGCTCGGCATTTTTTATAATATTTTTATATTCTTCTTTTGAAATTTTGTTTTGGCAAGGTCCTAAGCATTGACCAATATCATAATAAAGACAAGTTCTTGTTTTATATTTTGGTTGGTTACATTTTTTAATTGGGAAAATTTTATTAATTACTTCTAAAGTTGCATGCATTGCTCTAGAATCTGTATAAGGTCCGTAATATTTGCCTTTTAAGGCATTTTTATTTGCTTTTCTTACGACAATAATTCTAGGGTAGTCTTCTTTCGTGATTAAAAAATATGGGAATTTTTTATCATCTTTTAGTAAGATATTGTATTTTGGCTTATGTTTTTTGATTAATTCATTTTCTAAAATTAATGCTTCTATCTCAGAATTTACAACAATACATTCAATGTGTTCAATTTGAGGAACCATTACTTGTAATTTTGGGGAGTCTTTTTTATCTCCCATAAAGTAGCTATTTACCCTATTATAGAGATTTTTTGCTTTTCCTATGTAGATAATTTCTCCTGATTTATCAAAATATTGATAACATCCTGGGAGTTTTGGCATATTTTTAACTTGTTGTTTTATTTTTTCGTTTTTAAAAGCCATAGTTTTATAATAGCATATTTTGGCAAAAATTTTTTTTCAGTATTTTTCTATATGTATTCGCTAGTTAGAAAGGAATTGTTGTGAATATAACTCCCATTAATTTCAATCGCTTTAATGCAACAAGGTTTAAATCCTTAAATAAGAAGCCTCAGGATAATTCAAACAGTTTTAAAAGTTGTCAAAATAATTCTCCTGATGTTTTCTTTCATAAATATTTATTTACCGAAGTAAATAATCGTATTAAAGGAAATGCGGGATTGATGTCCGGTTTAATGCAAGTTGGCCCAGATGGAGAGATTGACGCTAGTCCTGAATTGGATAAATTTTGTGATGCAGATAATAGCAATAAATACGATATTAAAACATCGATAAGACTAAAGGACTATAAAATGCAGGCTTATATTTTGGGCTTGCCTCCGGAAGAACTAAAAGAAAAAGTTCCTTCTATTATTAAAGTATCTTCGCAAGATTTTCTTAAAAGAATCGATGATGAGATTGTTGATTGTCAAGGATATGTCAATATTATTTCTGAACCCTTGGCTCTTTCAATATTTAATCATGCCATGAATACAAATTATACACCTAAAGACTTGCCTGCTTTTAAACAAAAAGTCGATGAACTAAAAGCTGTTAAAAATTATTTATTGAAAAAACCTGAAGAATTGCAAGAATCATTAGATATGTTAGCTCTTGCTTATAATTATAAAATTTATCAGATTTTAATGAATGGATTTAATTGTGACGCAAGACAAACTCTTATGGACTTATCAAATTATGGTATTCTAAGCCCTGATTTTGAAGTTAGCAAAGAAAATGAAGATGTTTTGCTATATACTTATAAAACTAATTTAGGAACTTTAGAAGTTCGCAGAAATAAAAACAATATGGACTATATCAGTGCTAAACTTGAAAATACGGATGATGATCTAAGTTTTGATGTTAAATTTAACAAAGATGGCTCAATTCAATCTTTAAGCGTATTTATTCCTTTTGATAATTCAAATATTTTTATTCAACAGGAAGTAAACTCTAATATTGCTACTGTGGGCAAATATTTAGATGAACACTTGGAAACAAAGCGTTTTATTAAACATTTAGATGGTTTAATTGAACTTGGTTAGGATATAGAGAAAAATAAAGAGAGATTTTTAAACACTACATTATATGTAGTGTTTTTGTTATAAAACAACTGCTTGTGGAATTTTACTAGAAACGGTATTGCAAGAATAAAGGAAAGTCAGGTAGATTATGATATTAGAATTTAAAGTTGATGAATTATCTGTTCAGAGTGCTTGGCTTAGGACTTTGTATGATCTGATTGAAGAATTAAATTGTAAATGTCAGACTTTTATGGAAGAAAAATATAACCCGAACAGAAATTGCTTTGCTCCTGTTCGTGTTGTTAAGGTTTCTGGTTCCAACCTTATGTTGGGTTGGCTGAAATTGAGAATTGAGCGTTATAATCACTTTGTGGACACACTAAATTCTCAAGACATTTTTTCGGCTTCATTTTTTGATGAAGATGAAGAAAAGAATAATTAAGCTAATGTAAATTCAACGTTTAGAAATTCGTTTGTTGCATAATTCATTTGTAACTCTTGAATTTTAGCGTTGAATTTTTCTTTTCCTAAAGTAAGTTCCCATGTTCCTTCTTGGTTGTTTTTGTATGCCATTTCAAATTCATGAGTATTTACTTGGATACTTTTAGCTTCCATTCCTTTTCCATATATAGATCCTGGTAAGAATCCTGCTGATCTGATTTGACGAGGATTTTTGCCTTCTTCGCGAGCTGTGATTGTAAGTTTAGCGTTTGCCATTTTATTCTCCTTGACTTAATGTTATGCTTAATCTATTAATATTAATGTATTGTATAATTAATTATAGACGTTAAACAAAAAAATGCAATTTTTATCAAAGACAGTTTTAAGAAAATTTATAAATAAAGAGATTTCATCAGTTGGATTTGATGAGAGTTATGTTGAATATGCAATAAAAAAGCATAAGTTTATTTCGATTAAAATATTTGATGTAACTCCATCTCAAGCTACAATTATTAAACAGACTGCGCTTTCTGTAGGTTGTGATTGTGCAGTTAACCGAGGTGTTATTGATTGTTCGGTTAGTTTTTCTGATTGTATTTTGTCAGGAACTTTGTGTCAAATTGAACATGTTGCAAAGAAATTGAGTCATCAGCCTTTTTCTTTATCTAAACTTTCCGATATTTTAATTGAACAAGTTGAAAATGAAACAAAAGAACCCAAAAGAAGTAAGATTGTTGGAATTTTGAACTTAACACCAAATTCTTTTTCTGATGGAGGTGAATTTGTCGAAATTGATAAAGCAATAAATCATGCTATTGATATGATTGAGCAGGGTGCTAAAGTTATTGATATTGGCGCTCAATCTACTAAGCCGTATGCAGATTTAGTTTCTGTTGTATATGAAATTGAAAAAGTTGTTCCGATTGTGACAGCTCTTAAAGCTGCTTATCCTCATATTGAAATAAGTGTGGATACTATGTCTTTAGGATGTGCTAAAGCATCAATTGATGCCGGTGCTGATATTATAAACGATGTTAGTTTTTTATCTAATCCTGAGTTTATAAATATTTGCAAGGAGGCGGATAAAAAGATTGTAATAATGCATTCTAAAGGCGATTCGAAAACTATGGATTTGTTAACACAGTATGATAATGTTGTTGATGAGGTTTACCAAGAGTTGTTTAAAAAAACAGAATTTGCTGTTTCATGTGGATTAAAAAAAGAAAATATTATAATTGATGTTGGTTTTGGTTTTGCAAAATCAATAGAACAAAATTTTACTCTTTTGAAGAGAATTTCCGAATTTAAATCTTTGGGATACCCAATTTTAGCCGGTGTTTCCAGAAAAAGATTTTTGCAAGATGTTATAAATACTAAGGAACCTAAAGACGCCGATATTCAAACAGCTCTTGCAACAAGCTGGTTTATTCAAAATGATATTGAATACATAAGAGTGCATGATGTTAGCTTATCTATGCAAGCATTGAAATTTAACGATAGGATGTACACATTTAATTAATTTGTTCAAAATTTTTAATGGGTTTTTTAGAGATTTTTGAAAAAATTTCTTCAAAAGATTGAATTGGCGTAAAATTATATCCGCATTTATCTTGTAATTGCGCTCCAAAAGAAAATATTTCTTCGCTAGGATAATTCCTGCAAATTGAAGGGCGGTTTTTGTGGTCTTTGCAGAGTCTTTTTTCTTTATCAAATTTGCTACATTCAAAAATTAAACCAAAATCATCTTGGTTGATTATCTTGATGTGTTGATAAAAAGAGTAATCATCCTCTTTTTTTATTTTTTCAAACTCTTCTTTTGTTTTGATTACGCTGCCATTGTGTCGAACATAGATATTTTCGCAACAAGCTCCGCACTTATTACATTTTCCTAATCTGTAATAGTGTCTTTTTAAGATTTTTAAATGATAAAACTTTTTAAGTTTTTCGTAAATGTTTTTATAAAGCAATTTCATTTATAAAATCTTCATTATTCAAAAGTTCAGATAAAAAGTCGTCATTATCGATAGATAAAGTGCCATCAAATGCTTGTTGCATTACAAGCTCATTTGCAGCTTTTTCATCGGTTTCCATTAAAATATCACTGAATTTTTTAACATCTAATTCTCTTTGATATTTTTCAAGTGCTTGAGATGAAATTTGTGATTCATCAACAAAAAAACCTTTGTCGTCATCTTCGAAAGGGTTTGTTGTGCCTAAGCCTCTAATTCTATCCAAATTTTGACTTTGTATAATAGATTCTGAATTATTATTTTGAATTTTATCCAGCATATATCCCTAAGTCTTATCCTTACAATTATAGTATGTAATAAATTTGTTATTTTGTAATTATACTTTAGATTGATTTTATTTTAGCATTATTTTTTTGTTTAGGTAATCAATTTCTCTAAAATCGTAGGTTTTAATATATTCAATTGCTTCTTGCGGGTTTTTTGCAATATAGTAAAGATTGTTTGTTTCTTTTGGTGCAAAGTTTTTTTCAATAATGTCATCGAAAAATTTGATTAGGTTATCATAAAACCCCTCAGTATTAAGAATTACTATGGGTTTGTTGTTATATCCCAGTTGTTTTTGTACAAGCATTTCAGATAGCTCTTCTAATGTTCCAAAACCTCCTGCTATTGCTATCAAAGCTTGAGATAGTTCGTCCATTTTTGCTTTTCTTTCGCGCATGCCTTTAGTTAGAATGAATTTTGTGCAATCTCCTGGGTGTATTCCAAAATTGTATAATCTTTCCGGCATTACGCCTACGATTTCACTGCCATGAGTTTTGGCAGCTTGAGTTACTTCCCCCATTAAGCCAAGATTTGAACCGCCATATACAATATTGAAATTGTTTTTAGCTATTTCAATTCCAAGGTTGTATGCTGCATTATAATAGATTTTATCAATTTTTTTTGATGAACTTGCAAAAATGCAAATTGTTTTAATTGAGTTAGACATAGTTTTTTATTGTTTTCCTTATTGTGTATATGATGTTGAATAATACATTATAGTTTAAAAATAGCTTTAAGTAAAATTTTTCTTTTCTGGTCAGATTTTTGTTTTTTATGAGATTTTTAAAATTCCAATTTGCGCTATATTTTTTCATTTTTTTTAAAAGAATTTTATTGTATTTATTTTGAACCCTGTTAAAATTCCAAAGCATAGTTTTAAATTCGAAAATGTTTTTTATTTCTTCTTGTTTTTTGTCTGTTTTTATATTTTTTAAAAATTCATTTATTCTTTTAAATTCTTTAAATATTTGAAAAGGTTTATTGCTTGAATTTATTGATGATTTGGGGTTGTTTATTCTATAGTAATATAGTGCTTCATCTAAAAGAAAAATTTTTTTTGCTAAAAACATTGTTATAAAGTGAAACGAAATGTCTTGATAGCTTGCGTTTTTTGTTTTGCTAAATTTTATATTGTTTTTTGTTAAAAAATCTTTTTTATATATAGCTGACCAGACGCTTGGTTGAATTAGAAGCATTTGAGGGAATATTTCAATATTTTGAATTGAATTTGTGAAATATTTTGATGAATATTTTTTTGTTTTTGAATTTTTTTTATAGAAATTTGCTTTTATAATGTCGCAATTTTGTTCTTTTATAATTTTGATTAATTTATCGAACATTGTGTCTTTAATAAAATCATCAGATTCAATTATTGCAATATATTCGCCTTTTGCATTTTTAATTCCAAGGTTTAAGCTGTTGCCATAGCCTGTATTTTTTTTGTTGATTATTTTTATTCTATTGTCGATTTTTTGAAGATTTTCTAGGATGTTTTTTGTGCTGTCTGTTGAGCCATCATTTATGCATATTATTTCTATATTTCTGTATGTTTGATTTATAACGCTTTTTATGCATTCTTCAATGTATTTTTCAGAGTTGTAGATTGGTATAAGTACGCTGATTTTAGCCATATTATTATTGTAATATAAAAAAATTTGCTGTTTTACATTCAAAAAAAACTTGATTTTTAAAATTTATGGAGCATAATGTAAGTGTTACGTGAGTTTATCATGTTTTGAAAATTTAATATCGCGGGATGGAGCAGTCTGGTAGCTCGTCGGGCTCATAACCCGAAGGTCGTTGGTTCAAATCCAGCTCCCGCAACCATTTATAATAAGGGTTTTAGGTTTTTACTTAAAACCCTTTTAATATGTTTTGTGTGTATTATTTGATTGTTTGATAAACATGTCTTGTTACACTTAAAAAGTTTTTGGAATGCAGCTGTTTAAAAGTAAATCTTTTATTAAATTTCATAACTATTAAAGATAAATTTTGATAAAATAATAAAATGAATAAAATAGATAAAATTTTTAAATATATTCAATTGCACTTTTGTTTTTGTTATTAACTCCTATTTTAAGTTTTTTAATTGTGCTAATTAACATAGATATTTTTTGAAAAATTTCTTTTTATCGTCATTTTTCTTGGTTTTGCTGATACTATTTTAATACCTATTTTAGATTTATTTTTAATCTTTATATTTTTTATAAAAATATTTTCAAAAAACAAAACTAAAAAAGATTGGATAATAATTATATTAAATTTAATTAGTATAATTATTTATACATTTATTTCATTTTTATTGGTATTTATTATGTTTGTTTCTGATAGAGT
>CALURR010000019.1 GCA_944323195.1 Candidatus Gastranaerophilales bacterium | reverse complement strand
CTTTTCTGTCGTAATATGTCCAAATTGCATTTTTGATTTCGTTAAGCATTGATTGAGCATCATAACCAAGGAATTTAAAACCAGTAGCTTTTTGATTTGGATAAGCAATAATTGTGTCGTCTAAACCGCCAACGGCTCTTACTATTGGGACTGAACCATATTTCATTGCTATCATTTGCGAAATTCCACAAGGTTCAAATAAGCTAGGCATTAAAAATAAATCTGAGGCTTTATAGATTTTTTCTGATAATTCAGGTTTAAAATCAATCCATGCTCTAATATTAGGCGAATTATTTGAAGCCCAAATTAGCATATTTTGATAGCCGTCTTCGCCTGTTCCCAAGAAAACAAAATCAGCAGGTTGATTCATTAAATCAAACTTGCAAAAATCAATTAAATCAAGCCCTTTTTGGTAAACCAACCTTGAAATCATAGCTATTAAAGGGCGATTAGGATTTATTGGCAAACCAAATGCTTTTTGAATTTCTTCTTTGAATTTTGGTTTTTCTTTAATATTGAATGGTTTTTTGTCGTAATTTGTTCCGTTTAAAATGCCGCAAAGTTTATATGTTTGACCTCTTAGGGTGTAGTCCATGCCTTCGCCAAAATCTGAGCCTAAGATTTCTTGAGCATATCTTGGTGAAACAGTTGTAATCTTATCGGCGCAATAGAGTGCGCCTTTAAGCCAATTTACTTTTCCGTAGTGTTCAAGGCAATTATCACGATAAACATTGTCCCATCTCATATTTGCAAAATCTATAATTGATTTATCGCAAGAGCCTTGGTAGGCAAGATTATGAATTGTGAAAATTGATTTTGTATCTTTGTAAAATTCATCGTATTTGTAATTTGATTTTAAATATACAGGCAGCATTGCTGTGTGCCAATCGTTAGCATGGATTATATCCGGTTTAAAATTAAGAAGTTTTGCGTATTCTAAAGTGGCAAGATTAAATGCAACATATCTTTGCATTTCATACATTTCATCACACCATTTTGGATATACCACATTAAAACAAGAAAAATATTTTGGATTATCTACAAAAAATACTTTAACTTTTGTTTTAGGAATTTCTGTCATTTTTAGTTTAAAAATGTGTCTGGAATGCCCCATATCAATTGTAAGACTAGAATTTTCAAGTTCTTTAATGTTGTATTTTTCTTGGTCAATTGAGCCATACAGAGGTGTAAAAATTGCACATTCTACATCTTGTTTATCTAAATAGATTGGCAACTCCCCAACAACGTCAGCTAAACCTCCCACTTTTGAATATGGAGCAACTTCAGCAGATGCAAATAATACTCTTAATTCTCTTTTTTGTTTTTTAAATTTTTCAAGTTTCATATTCTATCCTTTAATTAATTTTTTAAAATATTGATAATATTTTTAGTGCTTCTTTTATTAACTCTTGAGCGTCATCTTTTTTAAGTGCGCTAAGTGCTGTTTCTATTGCTGATTGGTATTCATTTTTATCGTAACCTAATGATTGTAAGACAGTTATTGCTTGAGTTATTGTGTCATTGGAAATATTATTTGAAGTGTTTTTAGACGTTATTATTTGTGCTGTCATATCCATTTTTGTTAATTTGTCTTTGATTTCAAGAACGATTTTTTGTGCCATTTTGGCTCCTATTCCTTTTGTTCTTGAAATGGATTTATAATCTTGCTCAATAACTGCATTAATCAATTCATTTGTTTCAAATTCATCTAAAAGTGCAAAAGCAACTTTTGTTCCAATTCCTGATACAGATGTTAAAATATCAAAAATAATTCTATCTTGTTTATTCTTAAATCCGCAAAGTGTCATAGAATCTTCTTTGTGGATTAATTTAGTATATATTTTTATTTCTGAATTTATTTCAGGTAATGCTTGGATTGTTCTGTAATTAACAAGCAAAAGATACCCTATTCCATTAATTTCAACAGTGCAATAAGGAAAATTTTTTGCTGTTAATAATCCTTTTATATAATCAAACATGAATTTTAACTCCTGAATTATTATAGATTAAATTTTTATTATTATCTTATTGTTGAGAAAAGTTTACATTAATAAACAATGTAACATTTTTTTAAAAATTCATTTTATTTGCTATAATTTATTTAAAGCAATACTAGATAAGGAAGGTATTAATGAACAAGATTATGTATTCCGGTGCGGAGATTTTACTAAAATCCCTACAAAAAGAAGGTGTAGAAGAAATTTTCGGTTATCCCGGAGGTGTCGTCCTGCCCTTGTATGATGCTTTGTATATGCAAGATGACATTAAACATTATCTTGTTCGTCATGAACAAGCTGCAGTGCACGCAGCCGAAGGTTATGCCAGAGTATCCGGAAAGCCGGGTGTTGCAATAGTAACTTCCGGCCCTGGGGCATGTAATACAATTACAGGTTTAGCTAATGCTTATTATGACGGGACGCCTTTAATTTTAATCACAGGTCAAGTTAATTCAAAATTAATTGGCGGCGACGCTTTTCAAGAGGCTGATATAGTGGGTATAACTCGTTCTTGCTGCAAACACAATTATCTTGTAAAAGATGTTAAAGATTTAGCTCGTGTTGTAAAAGAGGCATTTTATATTGCAACAACCGGTAAGCGCGGCCCTGTTGTTATTGATATACCTGTTGATGTATTTAATGCAAAATATACTTTCAATTATCCTAAAAATGTCGAGCTGGTTGGCTATAATCCGAACTACAAAGGTCATCCTTTGCAAATTCAGAAGGCTCTTGAAACATTGTTTGAAGCAAAACGCCCTGTAATCATTTCAGGGGGCGGCGTTGTAGCGTCTAATGCCAGCAAGGAATTAAAAGAAATAGCAACCAAGCTTCATATTCCTGTTGTTCATACCCTAATGGGGGCTGGAACTTATCCGGATAATCTTGAAACAAGCCTAGGCATGATGGGAATGCATGGGAATTATTGTGCTAATTTGACTGTTGCAAATGCTGATGTTATTTTTGCAATAGGTACAAGATTTTCTGATAGGATTACAGGTTGTCTTAACAAATTTGCTCGTGATGCACAAGTTATTCACGTTGATATTGATCCTTGTTCAATATCTAAAAATGTTAAAGCGTCAATTCCTATCGTTGGGGATATTAAAAATGTTCTTACAACAATGTTATCTCAGTTATCAAAATCTCATCACAAGGTTAATCTTGAATTAAAGGATAAATGGTTTAATGACATAATTGAGTGGAAAAAGAAGGTTGCAATTCCTCAAAAAACATCAGATAAATTGAGCGCAATAACAGTTCTGGAAGCAATTTATGATTATACTAAAAAAGATGAACCTATTGTTGCGACCGAAGTTGGACAACACCAAATGTGGACAGCGCAAAATTTTAAATTTAATCAACCAAGAAAATTGATAACATCAGGTGGTTTAGGCACCATGGGGTTTGGTTTTCCTGCTGCAATGGGTGCATGTGTGGCTTCTAAAAGAGGGTATGTTTTAAATATTGCCGGTGATGGTTCAATTCAAATGAACATACAAGAATTGATGACTTGCGTTGATTATAAATTTAAAGTTATCAATTGTATAATTAATAATGGCTATCTTGGTATGGTTCGTCAATGGCAAGAAAAAATTTATAATAAACATTACTCTCAAACCAAAATTTCTTCACCTGATTTTGTTAAATTGGCGCAAAGTTATGGAGCTTTGGGTTTAAGAGTTGAAAAAGAGGAAGAAATTATACCCGCCTTAAAGCAAGCAATTGAATATGACGGGCCTGTTTTAATTGATTTTATATGTGAAAATTTTGAAATGGTTTATCCTTGGGTGCTTGCCGGTCAGCCTATAGATAAAGTATTATTATCAAGAGGAGAGTGCTAGAATGACAATTAATCATACAATATCGGTTTTAGTGTCAAATGAAGTAGGAGTGTTATCTCGTATTGTCGATTTGTTTTCAGGCCGAGGATATAATATTGAAAGCTTAACAGTGGCACCTGCCCTTGATAGCATTTATTCAAGAGTTACAATTGTTACTCCTGCAGATAATGATGTAATTGAGCAAATTTGCAAACAATTAAATCGTTTAATCCCAGTTATCAAAGTTGCAAACCTTTCGATTGGGGATGCTATTGAATATGAAATTGGGCTTTTAAAAGTATATGTAAGCGATGAAAATAGAGCCGAATTTATGAATATTGTAGCGCAAGCAGAAGCTATGATTATGGATGTAAACGATAAAACATATACAGTTAAAATTGATGGCGATGAAAAAAAGGTGCAAACTTTTGCAGAGTTGGTTCGCCCATACGGAATAAAAGAATTTGTTCGATCCGGAAAAGTTGCCATAACAAAAGGAAATCAATTTTCAAATATTAAATCGTTAACCAAGCAAGATTAGTTTAAAATATTATCTTTATTGCCCAAGTTTAATTTGACTTGGGCTTTTTTGACATAAAAAAAGGTGCCTTATAGATATAAGGCACTTAATCAAAACACAAAAAATAACAAAACCTGAATGCGTGAGCCAGTGCGATAATCGTTGAGGCGTTGAGCCTCGACGATAGAGCAGTTGATAGCCGCCGTAGGATAATTGAGCAAACGAACGATAGCGTAAGCGATAGTGAGTCTTGCGAAATACCCACAGGCGGAAAAATGCGTGAGCCAGTGCGATAATCTCTGAGGCGTTGAGCCTCGACGATAGAGCAGTTGATAGCCGATGCCCACAATCCCTTAGCGAACTTGTGAGCTTTAGGGATTGAAAATCCCCTTGGGGTGCGCGCAATAGCTTCTTTGTCACCCTGAACTCGTTTCAGGGTCTAATGAATAGTAAAACCTCTTTTGCCTTTAAGTAATTGTTCACTTTTCTTCT
>CALURR010000018.1 GCA_944323195.1 Candidatus Gastranaerophilales bacterium | reverse complement strand
AAACCTTTGTTCCATAAAGTGCATAGTCTTTTTCTGTCATTATTCTTTCCTTTCAAGTATCAAATCTGAATAGATATCATCAGGCTTTTGTGGATCAATTAAAAACTCCTTCATAAATACAAATCTTTCTTCGTAAGCGTTTTCACAAATTACTGTGTCAAAATTATAGAAGCCAATTACTTTGTAATACTCATTATCAGAGTTTTCAAAACCTCTAATCTTTTTTAGTTTGTATTTTTTGCCTAATTCAATCATTGTTAGCCTATATATATTTATAGCAATGACATTAATCCCTCTAAACACCTTGTATATCAAGCAAAACCAGATAAAACGTATCATTCAGACACAATTCATTTTTTTGAACAGATCTTAAATACCATTTAAAAATTCTTGTTGTCAGGATAATTCATAAAAAATGAGTTTACTGTATCAGTATCTCGCTTAAAATAAGCAACAACCGGCGTGAGATTCCACAATTCTTCAATCTCTTGTTGAGTCCTGCAAAAATAATCAATTACAGTAGCTGTGTTATAAATCCGCTCAACTAAATTTTCTAACTTCCTAAAATCTTTTTGTTTAATTCTGTATTTCTTGCTTTTACTCATACGACCTCCTTTTTCAGGTGTCGTATTCATCACTCAAGACCAAAAGAAAATCAAGTTAAAATTCATATAAACGATGGTTTAAAACTTTTGTATAATAATTATAATTATTATATTATAGCAGAAAAGTCAAAAATTGAATGGACGGAATCAACTTGGAATCCTGTAACAGGGTGTACAAAAATTAGTGAGGGTTGTAAACACTGCTATGCAGAAAGAATGGCTCGGCGTTTACATGCAATGGGACAAAAAAAATATAAAAATTGTTTTCAAGTTACTATGCATGAAGATTGTCTTAATGAACCATTAACTTGGAAAAAGCCTCAAATAATTTTTGTTTGTTCCATGAGTGATTTATTTCATAAAAATGTTCCTGATGAATTTATAATAAAAGTCTTTGATGTAATGAACAAAGCACATTGGCATACTTTTCAGGTTCTTACCAAAAGAGCAGAAAGGTTGGAACTCATAGCTCCAAAACTTAAATGGACACAAAATATATGGCTAGGAGTAACAGTTGAATCTGATAAACAAAAAAAACGTATTCCTTATTTGATAAATACACCAGCACATATCAAATATTTGTCTATAGAACCTATGATAACAGAAATTAAAGATTTATCATTAGAAAATATTAATTGGGTTATAGTTGGAGGGGAAAGTGGACCAGGGGCTCGTCCAATACAAGAAAACTGGGTGACGTCCATAAGGGATAATTGCGTGGAACATAATATACCATTCTTTTTTAAACAATGGGGTGGGATTAATAAAAAAGTTTCAGGATGTACTCTTCAAGGTCGTCAATGGAAAGAATTACCTGTATGAGCCCAGTATAATGCTTTTCGCATCATCTTTTGTATTTAATGCTTTAAATAATAATTTATTTGTTCTATTGCTTATACAACCTTTATTTGATTGCTTTGCATTAATTATAATAATTTTTTTATCAGATATTAAGTTATTCAAAGCACTTAAAAGTGCTTGTCTGTGTGGAATTTCTGTGCCATCAGAATCCTTCCAAGATAAAAACACATTGTACATTTTTTTAGATAATTCAAATAAAGTAATATCCTCTTTTTTTATTATATTTTGTATTTTTTCTTGCAGAGATATATATTTTGTTATTGGAGATGTACTTAATAAACTTAATTGCATGTTATTTTTATTTAATGTTTTATCTTCTAATTCTTCTGCGTATTTTTCTAAAAAACTATTTGCAACACCTATAGAACTTGTTATTAGACATAAATAAAATCTATTAGAGTCTTCCAGTTTGCCATTTCTCGTTCTTGTTATGCCTGCATTAATTACATAATCTTTATCTAATTTGCTAATAGCTCTTTTAATTAAATGTTGAATTACTACTTCGTTAGATCCCCCTTTAGACTTTACAAAATCAAACAATCTTTTAAAGTTATTTTCTGATATTTTTATATAAGTTTTTAAAACAGAAGAATGAGTTTCCCAAGAACCATCACAAATATTACAGGTCAAATCATCTAGGGATAAAAGTTGCCTTTCACAATTTATATTTTTTTTCAAATCTTTTATGTTTTGAGTATTTTCTTCTGCTACTATCATACTTATATTGGAAAAAGATCTTTTAGTTTTATCATTATATTTTGCAAACGAATCCATAGCAATTAAAGGAGAACCTTTTTGCTCATCCTTGAATTTTCCTGCACCAGCAAATAAGTCAATATATATGGCTTATTTTCTTTTTTAGAATAATTAATTCCGTTTGCAATACTAAGACTTGTATCAAGAGCAGATTTAAATAATCTATGTTTTATTTTGGTATGAGGTTTTTCAGTATCAAAATGATCATTAGCTATATTTTTCATAAGACAATTATAGCAAAAGTTATTTTAAACTTAAATTTTATAAACAAATTTTTAATTTTTTCGTTATAAATATGCTATAATTAACAAAAGGAGATACATATGCCTATCAAATTCCCAATAAAATACAACAATCAGACTGTAACTAAAGAAATGTTTTTAGAAACTTTAAATTATATTATTTGTTTTATTGAAAATCATTTTGATTGTAATTTAGAAATATATCGAAATGCATTATCAGTATTTAAATCAATGATTAAAGCTACAAATGGCATAAATGACAGAAGACCAGATAAAGAATTGTGCAAACAAGCTTTTGATGTTCTTGAACAAATAGAAAATTTTAATGCAGATGAGAAAACTAAAAGACAAAATAGAGAAAAATGTGCTTGGTGTAAACTTATGATTGAAAAATTTTATTAGCTCGATTTTATATATAAATAATCATCACATTCAAAGTTACCACAAGTTTTAATATTTAATCTATTAACTTATTAGCATATTAGGCCTACTAGTTTGAATATGCATATACTATTTTAAGCCATAATGCAATAATAATTTTTCTTTAATATCTTTTTTGAATGTACTTAGTTTTGTATATCGTAATTGATTATATGCTCTCAAATTAAAACCTACATTATATTTTTCATTATATTCATGTCCCGCAGGTGGATTTTTCATTACTAAAAGAAGATTTTCGGATAATCCTTTTCCCTTAATATACCCCATTGCATATCCAATTTCATGATATACATTTTGTCGCTGATAAGTTAAATCTGCAATTATATATCCTGCATTTTCAATATGAGATAATATTTCATCAGTTATTAGATAAGTATGACTTTTCTCAAGAGAATCTATGCGAATTGGCTTTGGAATTTTGAACCCAGTATCTGCTGATATTGATGCAGCAACTTCAACAATAGCGTCGTACATATCGTCACATTCATCTTCACCAAAAGGCATTGAAACAAAAATTTGTCTTGAAGTTTGCTTTTTTATACTATTGGAAATATTAATGATGTCTGCAGGATTTAAATTAGTTAATTCTATTATTTTATATTTTTTTACCCAATTTAAAAAATACATATAATTATCTTGATCAAATAATTTCATATACAATAAGGCAATAAATAACCCAAGATCTATTGATATACTTTTCAAATTTTCAAATATAAACTCTTTAATAATTCTGACTACATCATTTGCGTCGCAAAAATCATCCGTTAGTTTTCCTTTAGATTTTATAAATTCCATTATTTTATAACATGCTGTCCTGTAGTCAGGAAAAAGTCTTTTAAAATGATCCGCAATATCACTATTCTCTATTTTTATTAATAGTTTTTTTGCCTCAAGAAAATCAAGCCCAAATGACTCTTTGATTTCAGGATCCGAAAATGTATTTTCAGCATCATCTGAAAAAATTCTTTCTAAATTTTCTTCCAATCTTAAAGGTTTTTGCTTATAATTTATATTGTTAAAAATAACTTGAGCATCTTTGTCGTTAATACCTTTTGATAAAAATAGTATACAAAATGGAACGAGTTTTGTTTCCTCAAAAGGCGTTTCGACAAATGCTTTTAATCTATGATTTCCATCTATAATATGTAATTTAATTTGTTCAGTGTCAATTTTTAACTCACTTCTTCCATTAGTTTTGTAAAATCTATACTTTATTCCTTTAGAATACAAGCTATATCCATATTCAAGTTGCATACCAGTAAAAAAATACGAGTTTTCAATTTCACAAGCAAGAATAATTTCAGGGAAAAATAGATATTTATCACTTCTGTAAAAATCTGAAATTTCTTCAATATGTTTATCAATAATTTTTCTTTGATAATTTCTTGCCTCAGAAACTTCTATTAAATCATTCATAGGAGCATAGCCTCTAAGACAATTATATCCACC
>CALURR010000017.1 GCA_944323195.1 Candidatus Gastranaerophilales bacterium | reverse complement strand
TTACAAGTACAAGTTTTTGTATCTTTATATTCATCAACTCCACAAGATAATCCACTACACACTATACAAAAATCACTGGTACATAATGTACAATTAGAACTAAATTTATCACATTCACTTGTAATATCACTAACAGAACCACCGCTATCCCCAAATACACCAGATGAAAATTTCTTTGTAATCAATGGTGTAAAAGCAGCAGTTATACAAGAAATTACAATCAAGCTTATTAATAATTCAATTAGAGAAAAGCCACGCAAGCTAAAAAAACCCTTAGAGGGTTGCAAATATCTAGTAAACATAAAATTTTCCTATTATTTTTTGTCTATACGCTATATTATATAGTGTTTAAATTAAAAATCAAGCAATTTTTTAATGTTTACATTATGTCATGATAGGCAATTATGTTTTATGCTTTATTGTGTTAAACAAAGTTGTTGGTGCAATATGGACGAAATTTTATACAAAAAAATACTAGGAGAAAATATTAGAAAAATAAGAAAAAAAATCGGTTTAACACAAGATTTATTTTCTGAAAAAATAGGGATAGAACCTTCCAGCTTAAGTAATATTGAAAATGGAAAAAGCTTTCCATCTGCCTTAACTATTATTCAAATTCAAAAAAAATTCAATATTGTACCCAATGAAATATTAAATATGGATTCAATCAATTTTAAAGATATAAATATTGTAAACAAACAAATTCAAGACAAAATTAAATCCATGGACGAAAAGAAAAAAAGAACTTTGTGGAAAATAATGGAAGTGCTGGATTTTTAGTTTTATTCATCTGTTTCAATTTGTTTTAGAGCATCCAAACCAACTAAATTCTCCAAAATCGCTCTTGAAGTTAAATATTCATCTTGCGCCCTTTGCGCATTTGTTTTAGCTGTTCTATAATAAACATCTGCTATAACAAGTTCTTCTTTTGATTTATTTTGCGACAACTTATATATTTCTTCTCTTTTTTTAAGGTTTTCTTGCGTTAAATTTGCAAGCTCTTGTTTTGTTTTATAATCAATATATAAATCCAACAGCTTTTTTTGAAGCCCATCGATTTTTCTAATTAATAAAACCATGTCTGCATCAGAAACTTTTGAAAATTTATAATTAACCTCTTTATCATCTTTTGTAAAAGCGTTAATTAATCCGCCTCCAATTAAAGCACCGGTTGCAACAAAAGGATCAGCAGAAAGACTTGCACCTGCTAAAGATGAAATATTGGCCAATGGTCTGATTATTTTTTTTAAAGTTGATTCATCAGGCTTATCTTCGTCAGGGTTTGATAATTTATATATAGTATATTTCATTGTTTCAGAGCGCTCCATTGTAGCCGCCCATAAAATAGATAAATCAGAATTGATTTTACCTGAATCCATATCAAGCTCAACAGCTACATCATTTGCTAATCTTTTTAAACTTAAATCAGCATAACCGGCACCTGCTGAATTTGCTTCTTTGGTTTCAATATCAGAAGTATTTTCTATATTTTCACTATCTTTAACATCACTATTTTCATTTGATATTTGAGCTTTTTGTGTTTTAAATTCATTTTTAATATCTTTATTTGATTCAACTTTATCCGTATTAGACATTCTACCTTCTAAAGGTCTTGGAGAATTTATTTCATCAAGCGTTAGCGCAAAAGAAATCTGGGTTATAAAAAGATAAAACAATAATATTTTTTTTATCATTTTTTAACCTCATTAGAATTATCTATAACAGTTACTGTTTTCTTTTCATAATTCAAATCATTTTTATTAACATTTTGAAAAGTTAGATCATACTGAGCAACATTCAATTCTTCGACTGTTTTTTTGCCTGCAAGACGTGTTAAGGCAAGTTGATATTTCTTAACTTCTTGTTTTAATTTATATTCTTCAACAAGTTCTTCTTCCCATTGCGACGACGCTATTGCAATATCCAAAGAATTTTTATTTTCAAGCGCTTGAGAATAATTTTTATTATGCAAAAGCAAATGTTCTCTGCATTTTTTAAGTTTAGTTAGAGCACCTTTATATTTAAAATAATCAACAATAATCTCATCTTGCAAATCTTCAATTAATGAGGCAAGCTCAATTGCTTCAGTATCAGTTATAGATGGATTTCTTAATTTTTCATTATTTTCTTTATTAATTAAATTTGTTGCCAATCTTCCAGCCGCATAAGCTCCTGATTGAATACCATAATTCATACCCAAAAAAGAAGGCAACAAAGCAGCTCCTGAAATAATTGCACTCATTGATTTAGCTAACAACGAGGAGTGTATTCTTCGCTGTTGCGCTGGAATTGCAAGCTTTTTCAAACAAAAACCAATCATAGGATTATTTGAAACAGTGGCATTCCAAAGGTTTTCAATATCTTCTAAATCTGCTTTTTGTTGTTCATTAATTTGATTTTGCGCACTAAGTGTGTCATCAATAAACAAGGACCCCTTTAGAGTTTCAACTTGCTCTTTATATTCAATATCAAAATCTTTAACCTTATCAAGCTCAATTACCTCTTGCGCTAAAACACAAGGAAACAAAGCCAAATAAATTAAAAAAATCGATACAAACTTCCTCACCATAATAAAATATTACCATATAAAATTTATAATGATAATTTTATATGGTAATATTAATATTTCTAAAAATTATAAACCAAGTTTTCTTAATGTATTTTGAATACCATCAAACACCAAAGATTTGCTTAATGCACTTTCAAAATACCGTCCCCAATCTTTTCTGTTTTGAATTGAAGCACCGCTTCTATTAGGCATAACCCCGCCTAAATCAACAACATAATCACCTTTTTTTGCCCCTGAATTTAAATCACCATGGTATAAGCCATATTGATTCATCCAATCTGCCAATTTAAACCCTTGTGAAGGAGCTTTAGTATTATCAGAAATAAATTCGCTCATCATCCACATAGGCTGACTTATATATTCATGACTATCAACAGGATTAGTTTTATAGCCGGCCGCATTTGCCATAAAGAATTTTGGAATATCAACTACATTTTCTTTTGTAGCTTGTTGAGCCGTTGCTATTTCTTGAAAACCACAATTTACACCCATCATAAGCGGATCTTTATATTTTTTAACAGCAACAGAATTACCTGCATCGTCAAAAATTTTATATACGGTTCCTATCTCGCCTCCACTTATTCTTTCAACTTTGAATACCTTATCTCCTATAGTAAAACTTGAAAATTTTTCAGAACCAACATTATCTAAGAAATTAGTAATTGATTGTTGAATTTTATCTTGTTCTATTCCATCAAAAAGTTCCGGAGTTGAACTATAAATATAGGCATTACCTTTTTGTCTTAAAGAATTATCAGCAGCGATTGCCATTTTTTCAGGAACATCAAACACGTCTGCTTTTCTAAAATCACTGAATAAATTTACATCCGAATCAAGAGTTAAATTTTTTGCCTCTGATAATGTCTTCTTTTGTAAATCATCAAGTCCTTGTTCTTGTACCATTTCTTCTAAAGACATTCCAAAATGCACAGCCTTTTCTTCACTTGGTTTTAAAACATCAACCGACTTATATTTTAATCTGTCTGTTTCTATTTTTCGGGCTAATTCTTCAGCTTGCATTTGCGCTTTAGTTTTTAAATCTTGTTTTTCTTTTAAGGCTTTTTCAATTTCAAGTCTGTCACTTTCAGATTTATATTGAATATCATCAATTTGCTTTTGAAAATCTTCAAGGGATAAATCTTTATCTTCTAAAAGTTTTTTTAATTTTTCTTTTTGGTCTTTTACAATATTTTGAATTTTTGTAATATTAGTCTTTTTGGAAACACCATCTTTAATTTCGGTTACAATTTTTTCGCCATTTACAACTTCAAAAACTTTTTCAAAATTCTTTTGACCTTCTCTGGATGAATATTGAATTGCACCATCAACATATTGAAGAGTTATTTTGTCTTTATTTTTTAATACATCTTCAATAACGCCAGTAAAATTAGAACCATCTTTTAATTTTGCAACACCTTTATCAAAATTAACATCTGCTAATTTAAAAACATTTTTACCAATTTCACCTGCTTTATCTATTTTTCCTGTTTTCTTTAGAGAATATACACTACCCAAAATTGCAATTGCAGCAGCTGCAATCATCCCAAAAGCTAAAGATTTTTTAGACTTTTTAATTTGTTCCTTTTTAATGCTCAATTCAACAGTATCAGATTTGGATTCCAAATTTTGCTTTTGAACATGTTGATTATTATTTGAATTATTTTTTAAATTTTCAATATATTTTTGGTTTGCACTACTTAATGATGATATTTGAGTCATTAAACTATTCTCCAAAAATTACTTATATAAATATAAAAACGAAAAAAGAAAAAAATTGACAAAAATTGAACTCCTTGCAAGTCAATTTTTTTGTATGATAATAAAAGATGTAGTATTAACTAATACATATTAGAAGGAGAAACTATATGACAAAAGTTGCAATCAACGGTTTCGGTAGAATCGGAAGAAACACTTTACGTGCAGCTATCAGAGAAGGCATTTATGAAAAAATTGATTACGTTGCAATCAATGACCCAGGTTTAACTCCTGCAAATGCTGCTCACGTATTCAAACATGATTCAGTTATGGGCAAATTTGACGGTACAGTTGAAGTTGCTGAAGATGGTTTAGTAATCAATGGCAAAAAAATCTTATTCTTTGCTG
>CALURR010000016.1 GCA_944323195.1 Candidatus Gastranaerophilales bacterium | reverse complement strand
AAAGATTCAGTTGAGTTCATACCTAAAACTTTTGAACCATCTGCTGTACATAAAAATCCATTTTCATCTAAAGTAAAAGTACCGTCCCTTGTTAACAAAACTTTTCCGTCTGAATTTAACACAGTAAACCAACCGTCACCTGTAATAGCCATATCACCGTCACGACCTGTTGTATTTGTACTTGATGCACCAAAATCTTTTGTAATTGATGAACCTTGAACACCTACGCCGATTTGAAAAGGATTAGTACCACCTGAAACTCTACTTGAGTTAGTACCTGTTGTACTTGTTTGATACCAAATATCTTGAAAATCAAGACGAGAAGTTTTATATGCAGTTGTGTTCATGTTTGCAATATTGTCCGAAACAACAGTCAACTGCTGTGTACCAGCATTTAAACCAGTCATGGCTGTAAATAACGCTTGTGTCATCTAATTAATTGTCCTTTCTTTATTGTCTGAGTGTAAATCAAATATAGTATAAAAATTACGTTTCCGGTGTTTCTGTGCCTGATTCTGTGTTGTCACCACCTTCTGTTGGAGGTGTTGTACCTTCAGAATCACCGGACTCAATTCCTAAATATTCACTAATTTTATCTGCAAAATCTTTAAAATTAACCGCCAAGAATGACAATGCATCACGAACAAAACTGTTATGTTCTTCTTGTGATACATCAGAAGATGAACCCTCAGGATAAACCTTTGTAACAGAATTAAGAGGATACATTTTTCCATCTATGCTAACAGCTGCACCTGACGAATCAGAATAATCAACATATTCAACAACTCCTGTTGTTGCTTTTCCTGAAACCATAACTTCAACTTTTTGACCCAAAAGCGAATTTGCTTGATACATTGACGAAAATTGAGTAAAGCTGCTTGTAAGTGCTTCCATTTGCTCCAATGTTGCAAATTGAGCTTCTTGAGCCAACATTTCGGAGTTATCCATAGGATTCATAGGATCTTGATATTGCAATTGTTGGGTTAAAAGATATAAAAAATCGCTTGAACTTATTGAAGAGCTGCTTGTCTTTGTTGTGCTTGCTTGCTGAGAAGCTGCTCTTGCTGCAGTTGTTTGATTTTGATTTTCAACTATTTGGCTGCTTGTAACTGTCATCGATAATCCCTATTAATTAATTTAAGTTATAACTTATTGTCTTATTTAATACACTTGAAAAATCTTTCGCAAAATGCAAATCATAATTTGATATATCAGCTAAAAATTCCTTATTTTCTCTCTGTTCTTGATGGTTTTGTCTTTGCTGATT
Source organism: Candidatus Gastranaerophilales bacterium (assembly GCA_944323195.1). GTDB lineage: Bacteria > Cyanobacteriota > Vampirovibrionia > Gastranaerophilales > Gastranaerophilaceae > RUG14156. Next base: position 21,224 of record CALURR010000016.1, on the reverse strand, counting down.
TTGACTATTGGCATTTTGATTTTGTTGATTTTGTTGGTTTGAATCAAAATTATGGTTATTGCCTTGATAATTTGTTGAGCCTTCTTGTCCCATGGTTTTAATTTGAATATTGTTCACATTAACCCCGGCATCAGACAACTGTTGTCTTAAAGAATCAATGTTTTTTTCAATATAAGCCCTAACATCATCATTTTGAGCCAAAATATTTGTAGTCAAACCAAGATGGTTTGTAGTCAATTCAATTGACAATCTGCCTAGATTATGAGGCCTTAAAACCATTGTCAATTTTTGACCTTGTGCGTCTTTTAATTGTGTTATTTTATTTGTAATCTGATTAAAAATATCACCTCCAATTTCATTTTGACTTTGAGCACTTGTCTGGGTTTTCATCATTTGAGCCGCATTTTTAATCATAGATATTTCAGGTGCAAAACTGTCATATGAAATAGCACTATGGACTGTTGTTGCTGCATTTAACGATGCATTTTGATGATTTAGCGCCATTTTAGCTACTTCATCTGCTACAGATAAAGCCCCTGATTCAACACCATCTTGAAAACTTATATCCATCAACATATCATCTTGGATAGCGTCAATAAAAGTTTCTTTTTGGATGTTTACTTCTGTTTCTTGCACATTTTCTTGAGTAATATTTAAATCACTGTTATTAAAGTCTGCTTTAATTGTCTTAGCAACCTTAGCAAAAGCCTCGTCATAAGATGTGCTATTATTATTTTGATTTAAATCACTTTCATTATTTGATGAACCACCAACCTGTTCAAATATATCTGATAAATCTATCATATTTTCAGATGAAGTATTAGCTTTTAAAGTATCTTCTTTTGATGGTAAATCAATATCATCAACTTGAATGTCCTTTTTGCTGCCATCAACAAAAGCATTAATTTCTTTTATTGTTTCTTGAACAATTTTTTTATCGGTTTGTACATTATTTGCACTAACATCAGCATTTTGGGTTTGTAAATCAACAATTTTATTTACAAATTCATCAAATTTTTCTTTATCTTCATTGTTTAATTTTTCATAATCGGAACTATTTTTAAAATCATTGAATGCTTCTAAAACTTCACTCAAAGAAGTGTCTTTTTCTTGATTTTCAACATCAACAGACACATTTTCATTTTGAAAATCATTAATTTTAGAAGTATCTTCATCTATTGCAGGTTTTACTTCTAATTTGCTTAAAATATCTTCAGTGTCATTTTTTATTTTTATAAATTCATCATTTTTTAAGCTTAAATCCTGATTTTCAACTGATTTTAAAACTGCAGCAATCTCATTTTTTAAATCACTCACACTATCCAATACTTGCTTATCAACATTTAAATCAGAGTCATCAGCTGTTTTAATTAAATTATCCAGATCTTTCAATAAAGTATCAAGATTTTTAAAATCATGTTTTTCAATAGTATCTTTAATTTCTTTAATTGTATATTTAATATCATCAAGTGTTTTTGATATTTCATTTTCATCTAAAACACTCTTAGATGAAACATTGTTCATCTCTATATCGTCTGTATCTTTGTTTTCAGTTGGTCTAATTTCCAATAAATTATCTTTTTGGATAAGCGTCTGACTTGAAGAATTAAGCTCATCAATAAAGCTTTTTGCCTGAGCCAAAATTTCACTATCGCTATTATAATTTTTTACAGCATTACCAATAACATCTTTAATATCTTTAAAAGATTGAAATAAATTTTCCTTATTTTCATCAGAAAGATTTAAATTGTCCAAAGAAGCAAAAACTTCATCAATAGCATTTGGTACTTCATCCAAAGTTTCAACCTTGGAAAGAATCTCATCAATTCCACTATCCAATTCTTTATTTTGAGCCGTATCAACTCCAAAAGAGATTAATACATTATTTAAAATATCCTTTATTTCTTTCTTGTCTTGTTCATCTAACTTAATATCATTCGTAGTTTCATTCAAAGAAAAAACTGGTGATGACTCTACAGGTGAGCTATTATTTATGTCTGACAATTCTTTTTTATCTGTTTCTTCATCCAAAACTTCATTAACCGAAGATTTTTCTATTTCATTGGTTTTATTAACGTCTTCCTTTTTTTCTACTTCTTTTTGAGGAGTTAAATCTTGAATTTTTTTATCTGTATCATTCTCAAAATCAATCTCGGTATCTTTTTTCAATTCATCATATTTGTCTATTTCTTTTGATGCTTGGAATTTATTTTTCTCAATTCTATTTGTAGTTTGGGCATTATTTTTAATCGCAAGCTTATTAATTGAACTTGTGTTAGATTTTACAGCCTTTTTCACAAAATCTGTCTGAACTTTTTTTGTATTAGCATCTAGTGTATTAATTAAATTTGAAAATGAATCATTGGTCTGAGTATTTCTTGAAGCCAAATTACCATTTTTTAAATTTAATAATATATCGGCTGTACTTGTTATATTTTCGCTATTTTGCGCTAAAGCGTCCGTCATATTTCCCCTATTGTCCCAATCTATGCTGTAATTCTTTTCGAATTTACAATATCATCTATTTGTTTAATTTCTTCTTGCAAAAGTTCTTTGTTATAATTTTCCCTTTGCTTTTCTTTTAAATTTTCCAATGACTTAACCTTAATGTAGGCTTCTTTTGCAATTTTTTGTTGTAATTCCAGCTCTTGTTTAGTCTTTTCAATAATTTTTTCTTGGGTTTTAATATCTTGCACTATCTTATTTGAAAATGCGCTATAATTAGCAATAATATTAGCGTCAAAATTTCCTTCAAGATATTTCTCAGATTCCCTTCTTGTCTGCTCAAGAGCATTATTCATCTGATGTAAAACATCTAATTGCTTATTGTAAATATTCATTATAGAAGCAAGTTTTATCCTCTCATCTTCAAGAGTGTGCCTTCTTATTGTCAAAACACTCTCAAGAGTGAACTTGAACTTCTTCAAACTAATTCTATCCCCATATGTCTAATCTACACATGATAAGATACATAATATGGGGTTTTTATTCATCATCTATTTTGTTGAAAAACTTTAGCACTTTTTTAAAAAAATAAACCAAATGAATTAATTTTTATTTCCCGCCCATATAAAATAAAATATCTATAATTAAATCAGCAAAAAGAATATAGACCGTACAAGTTATTGCAGCTTTTGTTGTTGATTCTCCAACATTTTTTGCACCGCCTCTGGTATTATACCCAACAGTTGCACAAACTAAGGCTATTAAAGCTCCAAAAACCAAACCTTTTAAAAGACTTATATAAACATCTTTTAACAAAAGCATTAACCATACAGAATTAAAATATCTGATGGGATGAAGTCCGATTGAATAATAAGAAACCAAGGCACCGCCCAAAATGCCGGTTAATTCTGCCAATAATACAATACAAAACATACCAATAGCACCCGCTATTATTCTTGGTGCAAAATAATATCCAACAGGATCCACTTTTAAAACTTCAATAGCATCTATTTGATTTGTTACCTGCATATTTGCAACTTGAGCGGTTATTGCCGTTCCGGCTCTTGCTGCAAGCGCTAAAGCAGCAAATCCCGGGGCAATTTCCCTAATTAATGCCACAGCCAAAAAACCGCCAATATAACTATCTCCGCCAGACATTAAAAATTGCTCTGCAACCTGAAGCGCTATTACACATGCTGAAATAAATACTATAGAAAGACAAATGCCCAAAGAATCAAAACCAATTGCGCCCATCTGACTGAATACTCCGCTCATCCTGACATTGCCTCGCAAAGTATAATTCATGGCCTTTAAAAAATTTTGAACACATTGTCCTAAGAAACTAATCACAAACTGATTATATCTTTATTAAACAAAAAAAGCTAGATTTTTATTCGTATTTTTTATAAAATACTTATATGATAGTATTTGACACAATTTTTGCAATAATAATTATTTATTTATTTATATACTGTATTTATCAATTATTTTTCTTCATTAAGGCAAACGATATAGAGAAGTATTTTGAAATACAAGAAAAAACAAGAAATATTAGCATAGATAAGAAAAAACTATGTATTATTATTTATGCAACAAACAAAGACAAAAATCTTGATAAACTTCTTTCAATTTTAAATAATCAATCATACCCAAAAGAAAACTATGAAGTACATGTAGTTTTCCAAAAAGATGAAAATGACACCGCTATAAGCAGGGATTTTGCCCTAGGAGCAAGAATACACAACATTCAAAATCCGGATTATTTTTCAAAAGACAAAGCTGTCAATCTTTTAATCCAGAAAATGATAACAGATAAAAAATTTGATGCATATGTATTTATAGGTGCAAATAGATTAATTGGCGAGAAGTATCTTGAAAATATAAATAAATCAATAAAAGAATCAGGTGTTATAGTTGGTTCCAGAGTTTCAATGAATGAAAAAAATCAACTTGCAAAAAAAATTAAAAATTCTATAATAAGCGCTTATTTAAAATATATTAATAGAACAAACAATATAGTGCGTTCAATGTTTGAACTCCCATTTTTTATTGATGGCGAAAATTTCGTAATAACCCAAGATGCTCTTGAAAAAATCGGATATGTTGGCATTGAAGACAAAGACTCAGAATTGGAATTTTCTCTTGATTTAGCTTCAAATGACATCAAAACAACATATTCACCATATATCATTTCAGCAGTTGATGTTAAAAATTATGATTTTTCATCTCCAACTATTCAAAATAAAATTTCTCTTTTTAGCCATTATTTTCCCTTATTGATGTTTAAAAACTCGGCCTTTAGGGAGTTTATTCTATTTTTATTAAAACCAAATTCACTATTTGTATTATTTGCATATATAGGCTTGTGTTTGATTTCTCTTTATTTACCTGCTCATATTGCAAAAAAACCTTTGTTAATTTTAGGTTTATTTCTATTTGTAAATTTCATTATTTCAATAAACACTTCAAGAATGACTATAAAAGAAATTTTATGGCTAATATTGTATCCGATTTGTTTAAGTTGGCAAAAATTAAAAATATTAATAAACAGTCTCACTATGCGCTCTATTATTAATAGCAAATACGAAGAAGAAAACATTAATTCCGCAACCATTAATGCTGTTGTTAATAATGGCAAAAAAGATTTTACTTGCAAATTGGACTTAGTTTCTGAAGACGGTATGAGGAAAGTAATATTCAGAGAAGGCAATCGCTTTATTGCTACTGATTCTTTTTTAAGAATGCACGATGCCCTAAAAGATATTACTTACAAGCTAAAATCCAAAGGCTTAACACTTAAAACCTGTCAAAATTGCAGCCACTTTACACTATGCCCTGATGGCACACTGGATTGCCTAAACGGAAAATGCCAAATTTCCCAAAATGAAATTTTAATTTGGAACGGATGTCAATATTTTTATCCTTTAAATACTGATTCACCTGACAATACGCGCAATAATCTATAAATCGTAGTATTATAACCAAGAAAATTTTCTACCATATACACATCAGGATCGTTTAATGCTTGCGCAAGAGATATTTTTTTAACCTTGCCGAAGTCCATTAAATTAAAACTTATTGAACTATTTACCTCGTTTTCATGGCAATAAGCGTATTCAAACCATTCATCAAAAGCATTTGCAGCTTTTATAGGATCATAATCACCGCTATTGTCCGTTGCAGAATTAATTAATTTTTCCAAAATCTGCAGTTTTGCACTTCTAATATACGGAGCAGATTCATTTATTTGTTCTTCAGGAAATTCTTCAGAAATATTATCTGATAAAACGTTTAAAACGCCGCACACAAAATTATATTTATCCGGAACTATCTGCCCATCCTCATCCAGTATAGCGTTTTTAAGCCCATCGATTACATCATAACTATCTGTTTTAATAAGACCCGTAAGAAAAATAAAAGCCCTAAATCTGGATAATGAAAATTTACCATCACTATCCAAACAATTATTAACTATAAAAAATTTCATTTGGCTTGGAGTTCTTTGACCATTATAAAACCTGTCATATTCAATCAATCCTTCAAGCATTGAAGGATCTATACCATCTTTAGTTTTTGATTGTTTAATTAATTCAATTAACTTATCATCTTTTTTAGATATTCTTCCAACAACAATATCAAATATTTCACTCATTTTTTGATAATCAATATCAACTTCACCATCTTTTTTTGAAGCTAAAAAAATAGAATACATTAGTTTAATCATATATTCTTTTTGTTTAAAATCTAGTTCTTTCCCTGTAGATACAGTATATGCAATTTGGTAACCTTCCAACCAATCAAGAAATTCTTGTTCTGTAAATTCCGAATATCTGCCATTTTTTGCAATAAATAAATTATTGGCAATTTCTGCCGCCAATTCACGATTTTTTACAATCTTTCTAAATTCATCAGAAGGAGTTTTTGCTTGTTCTTTAACAAAAACATCTCGACTATAATCAAATTTAGCTGTTTTTTGTTTTTTAAATCTAGTAGTGTTCTGTAATTTATATGTATTTATAGATGAAATTTTCATTTTAATTTTTATCCTTTCATCTATACAAAACCCCTGAATATTTTTTTTACTACTTGAAAATTTCGCCAAGCATATATATAGAACCGCAAACTATTTTTAAATTTAAATCAGTATTAATGATATTGTTAATTTCTTCTAAAGAAGTTAATCTAATTAATCTATCCTTTAGTTTGTTATCCAATTCATCATAATTAAGGGCATCTTTGTGTTTAAATTCAAAGAAATATATTTTATCTTGATTATTTATTAACTCAAAAAGCATATTTAACATTGTCTTGTAATCTTTATTTTTTAAACAACCAAAAATAATTGTTTTTTTCTGATTAGAAAAATTATCCTTTAAAAAATCAATCAAAGTTTTCATGCCTGAAGGATTATGAGCCCCATCTACTAAAAGTTTTTTTTGTTTATTATAATCCAGTCTAAATTTCCAAGACACTTTTGCTAAAACATTTTTAACTATTTCTTTATCGATTTTTATATCTAAATTATTAACAACAGCTAATGCTAAAGCCAAATTCTTTGCCTGATGGGAACCCAAAAGACTAAAGGGTATTTTTTCGTTTTCAACATAAGCCCAATTTGTTTCATTCTCAAATTTAACTTCAACCTTGGGAAGATCTATAAGTTTTGCATTTTTACTATCTGCAACCTTTTTTATAACTTCATAACCAAGATTATCTTTTGAAATAAAAACTTTGGAATTTTCCTTAATTATCCCCGCTTTTTCAAAAGCAATTTTATTGATTGTATTGCCAAGCCGCTCAGTATGATCAAAATCAATAGTTGTAATAACATCTGCCAAAGAAGTATCTATAACATTTGTTGCATCATATTTTCCACCAAGGCCTGTCTCTAAAACAACATAATCAACCTTCTTGATAAAAAAATAATAGAATGCAACAGTTGTCAAAAGCTCAAATTCCGTTAAATCAATATGATTTTTTACGGCAAGATTATTAATATCGTTTATCAGCCTATCAAAAACGTATCTTGAAATATCTTCATTATTTATTTTAATTCTTTCGTTATAAGAAAAAAGATGAGGGCTTGTGTATAATCCGATTTTTTTACCTTTATTTTTAAACTGTTCTACCAAAATATCATTAATTATTTTTGAAGTTGAACCTTTACCGTTTGTTCCTGCAACATGAATTATTTTATACTTCCTTTGAGGATTATCCAAAAGCGCTAAAATAAGCTTAATTCTTTTTAAGCCTAAATTAATATGAAATTTTTCTGTTGATGTTAAAATTTCTTGTGCTGCTTTCATCATTATTTATTCATAGCCTGTTTAATTTCTTCTACAATTTTTTGTGCAGAATTTAGTCTTGCTGCTTTATAAGCATTATATGATAAATCTGATAGCAATTTTTTATCATTCATTAAATTATCAACCATATCAAATAAAGTTTCATTATTACAATCTTTATCTTCTAACATTAAAGCCATTTTATTGTTCACCAAACTTAAAGCATTTTTCTTTTGATGATCGCAAGCCGCATAAGGATATGGAATTAATATAGAAGGAAGAGAGCAAGCGCAAATTTCAGATAAACTCAAAGAGCCGGCTCTGGATATTACAATATCAGATGACAACAAAGCAAGATACATTTTATCAAAATACGGCTGCAAAACTAAATTATCGGGCAGTTCTCCCAATTCATCCAAAACTTTTTTTGTTACCTCGTCAAAATTCTTTTTGCCAGTTTGCCATATAATTTCAATATTTTCTCTATTTGCATATTCTTTTAAAATTTTAAAAGATGAATTATTGATTGTTCTTGCCCCCAGCGAACCACCCATAATTAAAATTGTAAATGCGTCTTTTAAGGAAAGTTCTTGTCTTGCCTGTTTTTTTGATATGGTCTTAAACTCTTGCCTAATTGGATTTCCATTTACAAATACATTTTTTGAATTAATATGTTTTTTTGCTTCTTCAAAAGCCACAGATACACTACTTGCATTTTTTGCAAAAAATCTTGTAACAACACCCGGTTGAATATCACAATCATGAAGAACATAAGGGATATTAAAAATCAATGCACAAAACAAAATTGGAGCGCAGACATATCCGCCTGTTGCAAAGATTACATCAGGTTGATATTTCAACACATACACCGAAGCTTTTAAAATAGCAAAAAACAGACCAATAGTCCATAAAATTAACTTTAAACCGAATTTTCTCGGCATGCCCTTAACGCCATATGATAAAAAATTATATCCGTTTTTGGAAGCAATTTCGTATTCTAAATTTTTTCTATTTCCCAAATAAAAAATATCTTCTTTTTTTACTCCTGATTCCAACAATGCATTTATAACAGAAACCGCAGGATAAATATGCCCTCCTGTACCGCCTCCGGTTATAAAATATGTTTTTTCTTTATTTTTATCAGACATAATGAACTATCCTTTGAACTCTTTTTTTTGAAATATTAATCAAAACTCCAATCATACATAAAGACACAAATAAACTTGATCCGCCATAGCTAATAAATGGTAAAGGAATACCTGTTGCAGGCACAAAAGAAGAAGCTACAGACATGTTTGTGAATGCCTGAAAACATATTGAAAATGTTATTCCGACAGCTAAAATCTTTCCAAACATATCAGGACATTTTTTTGCAATTATAAAGCCTCTATGTAAAAATACGCAAAATAGACAAATCAAAAAGAAACAACCCAAAAAGCCAAATTCTTCACCGATAATCGCAAAAATAAAATCGGTATGCCCCTCTGGAAGCCAAGAAAGCTTTTGTTTTGAATTACCAAAACCAACCCCAAAAAGACCACCTGAAGAAAAAGCAACCATGGATTGAATAATGTTATATCCGGCACCCAAAGCATCAGAAAAAGGGTCCCACCAAACTTTTATACGCTGTAGTTGATAACCTCTTATTGTTGTTGCAACAGCCAAAGCGCCAAGCCCAAAAGAACCGGCAATAATCTTGGTAGATCCGCCCGCAACATAATACATCGCAAGAGAAGTCATCAACAAAAGAATAATCATAGACAAATTTGGCTGCATATAAATTAATAAAAGCATAGCAGCAAATATCATATAAAAAGGATATTTTCTTGAATCTAAAATTGAACAATCTTTTGAAAACAATGTTGCAAAGTATAAAACCAAAGCAGGTTTTGCTAATTCAGAAGGTTGAAATTGAATAGGTCCGATAACTAGCCATCTTTTTGCTTCATTTACGGTTACCCCCAATGGAGAAAACTTAACAAGCGCCAGCGTTGCAAGTACGAATAAGGCCAGCGCTCCAGCCCAAGGCTTTAATTTTCTATAATCAAATTTAGAAAAAAACCATGCACCGCAAACACCCAACACAAGCCATATTAATTGTTTTAATGTAAAAGAAAACGGATTTTCTCCAAGTCCAATTGCTTTAGGTGCGGACGCAGAAAAAACTGCCATTATCCCAAAAACAACAATAAAAACAACAACCACTACCAGCAAATTGTCTGCAGGCGTATGTGTGTATGTTGTATTTGTATGCGCTATATGACTTCTATTTTTTTGATAATACATAATTTTTAAAAGCTTCTCCTCTTTTTTCATAATTTTCGAACATGTCAAAACTTGCACATGCAGGAGATAACAATACAATATCAGGTCTATCCAAAGAAGCAATATCAATTGCTTCTTCCAATGTTTTAGAATTAACTATATTAAAATATCCATTTTCCGATAATTCATCTTTAAATCTTGCAGTTGCTTCACCAATTAAAATAACTTTCGATATTTTCAATTTAACAGCTTTTATAAATTCATCCAAGGATGTTTTCTTATCCCTGCCGCCTGCAATTAAAACAACTTTTTTATTTTCAAATGAATTTATTGCAACAATGCTGGCCTCCGGATTTGTTGCTTTTGAATCGTTATAATAATCAGTACCATCTATTGTTCTAACAAATTCCAATCTGTGTTCAATTGCCTTAAAAGTTTTTAGAGCTTCAACTATAGTTTTATTATCAAGCCCTAATATTTTAGCTGCAAGAATTGAGCACATAGCATTTTGAACATTATGAGGTCCAACTATTTGCATTTGATTGATGTTGATTATTTCTTCATTATCAAAGACAATTTTATTATCTTCTAAATAAATACAATTTTTAAAATCTTGTTTTTTTAATGAAAAATAATAAACCTTCGCCTTTATTTCAGAACCTAGGCGCTTTAAATATTCATCATCATAATTTAAAATTGCAAAATCATTTTCATCCATATTTCTAAATGGCTTTGCTTTTGCTTCAAAATAATTTTCTATTGTCTTATGCCATAAGATATGGTCAGGTGTCAAATTGCAGAAAATAGCAATCTTAGGTTTTAGCGTATCAGAATAATTTAATTGATACGAGCTAGCTTCAATTACATAATAATCTACATTTTTATTTTTATATTCAAAAGGGCTAATTCCAATATTTCCGCAATATGGAGCTTTATATTTCTTAGATAAAATATAAGATGTCAGAGCTGTTGTTGTAGTTTTGCCATTTGTACCTGTTACTAAAACAATTTTTTCACTATCATCAAATGATATATATTCAATATCAGAAAAATATTTTATATTTTTCTCTTTTAATTTTTTAATTACAGCACTATCAGTCGGAATTGAAGGACTTAAAACACAAAAATCAGCCCCATTAATAAAATCATCGCTATGACCTTCGAATTCAAGATTAATACCCAATGATAACAATTCATTAATTTTATCTTGGTCTTTGTCTGACTTTTTATTAAACTCGCTCAAATAAACATCTGCTCCTTGAGCTTTGAAATATTTTGCAGCAGAAACGCCTGTTGTAGAAAAACCCAATATTAAAACTTTTTTGTTTTTTAAATTGTTATCCATATTTTATGCCTTATATAAAAAATAAATCAAAACGCTCAAAGAAGAAAATATAAGCGTAATCAAAGTAAATACAATTACAATTTTATTTTCACCCCATCCTGATAATTCAAAATGATGGTGAATAGGGCTCATTTTAAAAACTCTTTTGCCTGTTAATTTAAAGCTTGTAACTTGAATCATAACAGATAAAGTTTCACAGATAAATACAATGGCAATAGGTATCAACCACAATTCAAACTTGCCCATAATTGCAATTGTTGCTAACAATCCGCCAAGAGCCAAAGAACCTGTATCGCCCATAAATATTTTTGCAGGTTTTTTATTGAAATATAAAAAACCAAAACAAGCAGCACTTGCTGCAATAGATATTATTGCTAAATCGATATTATTATTCAAAAAGCAAATTATACTGCAAGCCAAAAAAGCAATCACAGAAGAACTTGCAGCTAAACCATCCAAGCCATCTGTTAAATTTAGCGCATTAGACGCGCCTACCATCATAAACACAACAAAAACAGGATAAAACAATCCTAAATCAAAACTAAAATTCAAAAACGTAACCTGAGTTTGATTTGAAAAAATTATATAAAATGCCGGTAACATTGCAACTGCAATTTGAAGCAAAAGCTTTGCTCTTGCAGATAAGCCCAAATTTTGATGCGCTTTAATTTTTTTAATATCATCTTCAAAACCTGTGAAGGTATAAAAAATTAATGTCATTAAAACAATCATTGCGCCGGTAGTTACTTTTTGCGCCATAAAAAGAGCAATTAAAGAAGCAACTATTATTGAAACAATTATAAATACACCGCCTGTTGTAGGGGTTTTTTCTTTATAAGAATGCATTTTTGCAACTTCTTCCCTTAAATATTGAGAATATGCTTTCTTTTTCATAAAATCAATATAAGGAATACCAAACAATAAGCATAAAATCAAGGCTATAAGCCCTGCAACACTAATCATTATCATATTTTTCCACCATTTCAATTATTTGTTCAAATTTCATAAATCGAGAAGCCTTTAAAAGAATAGTTGTGCCTTTTGAAACATTTTCAACAATATATCTTGCACATTGTTCATTATTTTCAAATTCAACACTTTTTAGGGTTGTATTTCTTGCGATATGTTTAGCCAAAACACCAACTGTTAAAAGCTCTACATCATTATATTTTGATAAAAATTCACCTACTTGTTTATGATACATTATTTCATCTTTACCAAGCTCACCCATATCACCCAAAACAATTACAATTGGCTTTGGATAAATTGATAAAAATGTCTTCAATACTGCATTCATAGACTCAGGATTAGCATTATAGCTGTCGTTTATAAATGTCAAACCATTTATAACCGTTTTTTCCCATCTTTTTTCTATAGGCTTATAATCCAGAAGTCCTTTTTTAATATTTTCTTCATTTATATTGCAATACAATGCCGCTTCTATAACCAAAATTGCATTTGATACGTTATACTCACCGGATTGATTTATTTCATAATCAACACCTTTATAGCTAAATTTTGTAGATTCAATCTTAACATCAATATCTTTAGCATCATTTAACGATGTGTATATTTTTTTACCGTCATATTTAAGATTATCTTTAATTTGAGAACAATCTACGCCGATAAAAAGTCCGTCTTTTTTCAAATTTGCCGCTATTTCACACTTTGCTATTGCAATATTTTTAAGTGTTCCAAGCCTTTCAACATGGGCAGAACCTATATTTGAAATAATTCCTATATCAGGATTGGAGTATTTAGATAAAAGTTCAATTTCGCCCAAATTTCTCATACCCATTTCAACTATGCATATTTCGGTGTCATAGGGCATATTAAACATAGTTTCACAAAAACCTATTTCGTTATTGTGATTTAGAGCAGTCTTATGAGTTTTATATTGTGTTTTAAAAACACTATATAGCATTTCTTTCGTAGTTGTCTTGCCGCAAGAACCTGTTATAGCTATAACTTTTGGGTTAATTTTATTTCTGATATAATTTGCCAATTTTAGATAAGCATTCAGTGCATTTTTAACATAAATTACAAAATCGGCATCTTTATTTATTTTAAATTTATTTTGAGTGAAATATCCTCGAGCACCGATTAAAATAGCTTTATCAATAAAATTGTGTCCGTCAAAATTCTCCCCTCTTAAAGGAAGATAAACATCACCTTTTTTCAATTTTCTTGTATCAGTTGAAATGTCAAATAATATATTTTCATCAATCGATTCTTTTTTATATAAAATTTCACATCCCAAACAATTAACTATTTCTTTTAAATTAAACTGCAAAGTTTTCTCCTAGAAAAATATTTCACTATAGAATAATTTTATATCAAAAATTAGAGTCAACAAGTTAAATTTTATAAAAATAAAATTATTGAATAAATTTAAAAACAAGATTAAAATAAAAACTATGAAAATCGCACTTATTCCAATCGATAACAGACCAATTTGTTATGACTTAATCTCTGATATTTTATCTGTCGATAACAATATTGAACTTTTTATGCCTGATATAAAATTTTTAGGCGGTCTGAAACACCATTCAGACACTGAAAATATTTTATCTTTTATTGAAAATCTGCCTAGGGTTGATAGTTTAATTGTTTGCCTTGATACTATTGCTTATGGCGGTTTAATTAGCTCAAGAAGAACGATTGATAGTTTTGATGAAATTAAAAAAAGAATAGAAAAATTTAAGCAAATTGCTCAAAAAAAAGCTGAAAAAATCCTAGCTTTTTCTTCTATTATGAGAATTTCAAACAATAATATCAATGAAGAAGAAAAAATATATTGGTCTGAATTTGGAAAAAAAATCTTTTCTTGGTCTTATGAAACCCATAAAAACGAGAGTTTAGGCTTAAACAACAAAATAAAAACAGATATTCCGAGTGAAATTTTAAATGATTATCTTAATACAAGAAAAAGAAATTTTAAAATTAATCAACTATACCTAAAATGGGCAAAAGAAGGATTTTTTGACACATTAATTTTCTCTAAAGATGATTGCGCTGAGTTTGGTTTAAACATTAAAGAAGCGAATTTTTTAGATAATGAGATTAAAAAACTAAATTTAAACAACGTAAAAATTAAAACAGGAGCCGATGAAATTCCTCTTGGCTTAATTTCAAGAACAATAAACAAAAATATTAAATTTAATCCTATATTTATAGAAGAAAATTCAGTTAATTTAATTTCAAAATACGAAGACATTTCTATTAAAAATTGTATCTTGGGACAAATTGAGCTTTCTAAAAGTTTAATTGATACAAATAATCCTGATGTTAATTTAATAATAAATAATTTTAAAACCGAGCAAGGCGATTTGGTACTTGGAAGTGTTGTTAATACACTTAATAAAAAAATTGATTTTAAACCCCCTTTTGCTATTGCAGATGTAAACAATGCCAATGGTTCTGATGAAAATTTAATTAAACAAATATTAAATTTAAAAACAGATAATTTATATGGATATTGCGGCTATAATACAAGCGCAAATACAATCGGATGTGTACTTTTAATTGCAATAGTAAAATTTCTAGCTTTGAAAAATAATTCTTATAATGATTTAGCTTTTAAAAAACTAATGTTCATAAGATTAATGGATGATTGGGTTTATCAGGCAATAGTCAGAAAATATGTCAGAGAAAATGCCCCAGATTTTAAAAAAGCGCTAATAGAAAAAACAAATGAACTGAACAATTATTCTAAAATAATTTCAAAATTTTTAAATTATTTTCCAAAAGAAATAAACTATTCACTTCCTTGGGACAGATCCTTTGAAATCAGAATTAAAACCAAATAATCATACAAATTCACTATTTTAGCTACAAGTATTTATTTTGTGCTAAAATCACGATATGGAAAATAAATTTTTAAAAACATCAAATATATTAATGGCGCAACTAAATCCTATTTCAGGAGATGTTGAATACAATAAAAACAAAGCCATTGAAACAATTAAAAAAGCAAAAGAAAAAAATGTAAATCTTATTGTTTTTCCCGAATTATTTTTAATAGGCTATCCTATTGGGGATATTTTAACAAGATACCCCTATATAGCACAGCAAGCCAAAAAAGCCCTCGATGAGATTGCGCTATATTGTGACGATATTGCAGTTTTAATAGGATACCCCGAAATAAATAATAATAAATTCGGAA
This sequence comes from Candidatus Gastranaerophilales bacterium, assembly GCA_944323195.1. GTDB lineage: Bacteria > Cyanobacteriota > Vampirovibrionia > Gastranaerophilales > Gastranaerophilaceae > RUG14156. The sequence continues at coordinate 5,719 of CALURR010000016.1, read as the reverse complement.
AACCGTATTACAATTCAGTAGCATTAATAGAAAATAAAAAAATAATAAAATCAATCAGAAAATCATTATTGCCTACTTATTGCGAACACAATGATTACAGATATTTTGAACCTTGGCTGGAAAATTTTGAAAACAGAATTTTTACGCTAAACAATGTTAAATATGGCGTTATAATTTGTGAAGACGCTTGGAATGATTTTGATTTCTTTGAAAAAAATCTCTATAAAACAGATCCAATTAAAGAAATTGCAAATGATATTGATGTTATAATTTGTCCTTCAGCTTCCTGTACAAGAGCAAAAAAAGAACAGTTAAAACACAATATGATGAGAGCGTGCGCTAAAAAATATTCTAAAAAATATATCTATGTAAATCAAGTTGGCGCAAACGATGAACTTGTTTATGATGGTTTATCAAGAATGTATGATGAACAAGGCGAACTTGTTGCTATGGCAAAAGCTTTTGAAGAAGATTTAGCCATAATAAATCTTTCTAATGGAGGAGAAATTAACCCGCTTCCAAAAGGATTAGAATTAACTCTTAATTCTCAAAAGGAATTTTCACTGGATCATAAACCGGATTTAGAGCGAACATACAAATCAATTATAGTTGCAATCAAAGATTACTTTTCCAAAAATGGTTTTAAACAAGCAGTTTTAGGCTTGTCTGGCGGGCTGGATTCAACAATTTGCGCTGTATTATTAGCTGACGCTCTAGGAGCTGAAAATGTTTTTGGAATATCTATGCCATCAAAACTAACTTCACAAGAAAGCAAAAACGACGCAAAAGAACTTGCACAAAACCTTAAAATCAATTTTCTTGAAATACCGATAAAAGATATGTGCGATTTAATTAAAGATAAATTTAGCTCTATGTTTGACGATATTTCAAAAAATTGGTGTAACAGATACACTAATTCATATACAAATGACAACATTCAAGCTCGTTCAAGAGCCATGATTTTGTGGGGTATAGCAAATGAATTCGGAGCACTTCCTATTGCAACTTCTGATAAATCAGAACTATACATGGGTTATGCCACAATAAACGGAGATATGTCCGGAGGATACGCTCCTATATCAGATGTTGTTAAAACAAAACTTTTTGCACTTGCTCGCTGGATGAATGAAAATAGAGAAATAAAAAACGCTATTCCAATTTCAATCATAAATAAACCTCCGGGAGCCGAACTTGCAATTGACCCTAAAACAGGAAAAACTCTTTTAGCTGAAGATGCTCTAATGCCTTATGAATTTTTAGATGAGGTCATTTGGAGGATTGAAAATCTTAATCAATCAAAGGATAATATGCTAGAGCAGGAATTTTTATACGAAAAAAAGAATAAAATTGATAAAAATACAAAACTGCAATGGTTAAATAAATTCTTTAAAAGATTAAATACTGCACTCTACAAATGGTATATAATACCGCCGGGGCCGGTTATTGACGCAAGATCAATAAATAAAATAGAATACAAACAGCCCATTATATCAAATATAAATTATTCAAATTAAAAGGAGAAAGTCATGAAAAAAAAATTATTAACACTTGTATTGTGTTCATTAGCATTCACAATAGGCTTCGGTTTAAATAATGTAGCTTCTTCAGACCTTAAAACTGCTAAAGTTGCCTATGTTGATGTTTCAAAACTTTTAGCAGCATCAAAAACAATTAAATCAGCAGAAGAAACAAGAACAAAACAAACAAAAGACATGTTGGCATGGTATAACACAGCAAGCGCAGATATTAAAAAACAAAGCACAAAAGCAGGAAAAGAAGCTCTTATAAAAAAATATGAAGCTCAATTAACTCAAAAGAAAAAAACAATCAAAGATAATTACGCAAAAAAAATAAACGAAGTAGACAAACAACTTAATGACCTTATTACAGCTAAAGCAAAAGGGCTTGGCTATGATTTAGTATTTAGAGGTGATGCACTACTTTATGGTGGTACAGATATAACAGCTCAAATTTTGCCCTCAGTAAAATAAATTTGTAAAGTTAATTTTTAATAAAAAAATTAATAAGTGTAAAAATCACTCTATATCAGAGTGATTTTTATCTTTTAAAAAATAATTATTAAATTGATACTTTAAAATGATACGCATGCTAAAAAAATATAGTAGAATAATAGAAATAGAAAAACAAACAAAATTTTCAATCACCGAAGCATTTTAATCGGCAATTTAAAGGGTTTTTCTAAAATCTGGACAAATACGGAAATTTTATTTTAGGAGGAATTGATGCAAAAGATTTCAAACGATATAGGTACAGTATCTATAACACAAAACTCACATGCTGCCGTTAGTGATGCAATTAAAAACAACAATGAAAATCTTATAAATATTCTTAATTTTTCAAGAAGATCATTAAACAATATAACAATTGTAAAAAAAGATGGTACAAAAGAAAAATATAACATTGAAAAAGTTGTAGATGCCATTAGAAAATCTGCGACAAGAATGCTTGTAACTTTTTCTGATAAAGAAATTAAAGATATTTGCACTTTTGTAAATAAATCTGTGCTTGAAATGAATACAGATGAAGTTGAAATTATTCAAATGCACAATATTGTTGAAAGTGCACTTCAAGCTCTAAGCCCTAAAGTAGCTGAAAGCTATAGAAACTATAGAAACTATAAAACCGATTTTGTTTCCATGCTTGATAAAGTATATCAAGAATCACAAAGAATCATGTATATTGGCGACAAAGAAAATGCAAATGCTGATTCGGCTTTAGTTTCTACAAAACGTTCATTAATTTTTAATGAATTAAATAAAGAATTATACAAAAAATTCTTCTTAACCGTTGAAGATAAACAAGCAATAAAAGAAGGCTACATATATATCCATGACATGTCAGCAAGACGTGACACAATGAATTGTTGCTTATTCGATGTTGCCACTGTATTAAAAGGCGGTTTTGAAATGGGCAACATCTGGTATAACGAACCAAGAAGCCTTGATGTTGCATTTGACGTAATAGGCGATATTGTAATGGCAGCTGCCAGCCAACAATATGGCGGATTCACAGTTCCTGAAGTAGATAAAATTCTTGCTCCTTATGCTAAGAAAACTTTTGAAAGACAATACGACAGATATATTTGTATGGGTCTTTCATTTGAAAAGGCAAGAGAAGAAGCCATGAAAGATGTTCAAAACGACTATGAACAAGGTTTCCAAGGATGGGAATATAAGTTTAATACAGTTGCTTCATCTCGTGGAGATTATCCTTTCATTACCGTTACAACAGGCTTAGGACAAGACGAATTCGAAGTAATGGCGACAATGGCTTGCTTGAAAACACGTCAAAATGGACAAGGCAAAAAAGAATGCAAAAAGCCTGTACTGTTCCCTAAAATCGTATTTTTATATGACGAAGAATTACATGGCGAAGGCAAACCTCTTGAAAACTTATTTAAAGCCGGCGTTGAATGTTCTAAAAAAACAATGTATCCTGATTGGTTGAGCTTATCAGGAGAAGGTTACGTAGCTGAAATGTATAAAAAATACAAAAGAATTGTTTCACCTATGGGTTGTCGCGCTTTCTTATCTCCTTGGTATGAAAGAGGCGGTATGGAACCGGCTGACGAAAACGATAAACCTATATTTGTAGGACGTTTCAATATTGGTGCAATTAGCTTAAATCTTCCTATGATTTACGCTAAAGCAAAACAAGAAAGTAAAAATTTCTATGATGTATTAGATTATTATATGAATTTAATCAGAAAAATACATATAAGAACATATGAATACCTAGGCGAAATGAGAGCCTCTGTTAATCCTTTAGCATATTGCGAAGGCGGATTCTATGGCGGACATCTAGGTTTCCACGACAAAATTAAACCATTATTAAAATCAGCAACTGCTTCATTTGGCATAACTGCCTTAAATGAACTTCAAGAACTTCACAATGGCAAATCACTTGTTGAAGATGGTGCTTTTGCAATTGAAGTTATGGAATATATCAACAAAAAAGTTGCTGAATTTAAAAAAGAAGATGGTTGGTTATATGCTTTATATGGAACACCTGCCGAAAATCTTTGCGGTTTACAAGTTAAACAATTTAGAAAAAAATATGGTATCGTAGGAAATGTTTCAGATAAACCATATGTATCAAACTCATTCCACTGCCATGTTTCAGAAAAAATCGGACCTATCGAAAAACAAGATTTAGAAGGCAGATTTTGGAATTTGATGAATGGCGGTAAAATACAATATGTAAAATATCCTATTTCATACAATACAAAAGCTGTTGAAACCTTGATTAGGCGCGCTATGAAAAAAGGATTTTACGAAGGTGTAAATCTTTCACTTTCATATTGTGATGACTGCGGACACCAAGAACTAAACATGGATGTATGTCCAAAATGCGGTTCTAAAAATTTAACCAAAATCGATAGAATGAATGGTTATCTTGCATACTCAAGAGTAAAAGGTGATTCTCGTCTTGCTGATCACAAAATGGAAGAAATCAAAGATAGAGTAAGTATGTAAACAAGTTTTATAAGGCTTCTTATTAAGTAGTTAATGCTTTTAAAGAAGCCTTATTTATTTTTTATTGGGAGAGGAAATATGAATTATCATAATATTACAAAAGACGACATGTTAAATGGGGACGGCTTAAGAGTAGTTTTATGGACAGCAGGCTGCACACATTGTTGTGACGGATGTCAAAATCCGCAAACTTGGGATGTTGCAGGAGGTATCGAATTTGACCAAGCTGCTGAAGATGAACTTTTTGAAGCATTATCAAAAGATCATATTTCAGGAATAACATTCTCAGGTGGAGACCCTTTGCACCCATTCAACAGAGAAGAAGTTTTAAGACTTGCCAAAAAAGTAAAAGAAACTCTACCAAACAAAACAGTGTGGGTTTATACCGGATTTTTATGGGAAGAAGTTAAGGATAAAATAGACTTATCTAACGTTGACGTACTTGTAGACGGCGAATTTAAAAAAGAACTAAATGACAATAATCTCCACTGGGTTGGAAGTTCAAACCAAAGAATAATTGATGTACAAGCTTCTCTTAAAGAAGGAAAGGTTATTTGCCACGCAACCCCGTAATTTAAATTCACTATTTTTCTTGGAATGCCGCTCTTTGTCCAACTACACCAAAAGGTATTGCTGATGTATTTGTAATTAAAATCGGATAAACATCAAGAATTTTAGATTTAGAAGTTGCTGCAGGAACTTTATAACCTTTTGTTTTATCTTTTTGAGGATTTGGTCTTCTTTGACCGTTAACATCAACAATAATTACACATGGTTCTTTTCTTTCAGTACCTGTAGTATCTTCTTCAGGTAAATTAGGTGTTCCGCAATGACCATTGTTTGCTGAAAATGTACCACCATTGATGGTTATGTTGGTTGGGAATTCATATCTCATGCCATCAACGGTAAAGAAAGTATAATTTGCGGTACCACCCATATCGTAATCTTTAGATGTCGATAATACATTCATTCTTTTTCTAAAGAAATTATACAAACTATCTTCATCATCAGGTGTAGTCATATCTACAGTTTCAATAGGACCATAACCTTCAAGAGCTATGTTTAATTCAATAACTTGGCTCAACATAGATAAAGCTTTTTTTAGGGCTGAACGATATTCATTTTGCTCTGTGTTAATTAAAATTGAAGGTATAGTCAAAGCTGCAATTACACCAATAATTACAAGTGTAATTAATGCCTCAGCTAATGTGAAACCTTTTTTA
>CALURR010000015.1 GCA_944323195.1 Candidatus Gastranaerophilales bacterium | reverse complement strand
TTGAAGCTAAAATCGACAAAGAAACAAAAGAGCTTCTTGTTAGAGGAAGTTCTGTTATGAAAGGTTATTATAAACAAGATGAATTAACAAATGAAGTAATAGATAAAGACGGCTGGCTTCATACAGGCGATATTGCAAAAATAAATAAAAAAGGACAATTGTTTATAACAGGAAGAATTAAAAATATGATTGTATTGTCCGGCGGTAAGAAAGTTTTTCCTGAAGAAGTTGAAAAAATAATTGAAGAAAGCATTTTTGTAAAAGAATCTTGCGTTTTATCGTCAATTAGAAATGCCGGTGAAAAAAAAGGAACAGAGGAAGTTTGCGCTGTAGTTTGCCCTAAGGATGAGCTATATAATCAATATGATCAAAAAGATGTAGAAACAATGGTATTGGTTGATGTTAAAAAACAACTGTTAAAATTGAGCCAATATAAAAGACCGACTAACATAATAATTCAATATGGAGAACTTCCAAAAACTGCTACAAGAAAAATTAAAAGACTTGATGTTAAAAAACTTGTTGGTGCGTAAATGGAAGAAGAAAAAGAAACAATAACGCAATTGATTTGTGATTATTTGAATTATCTAGAAATTGAAAAGGGGCTATCTAAAAATACAATAATTGCATATAGCTCTGATATATCAGATTTTTTTGATTTTTTAGATGGTGAATATAAAAATGATTTTTCCTTGTCTGAAATAAAAAGAAGAGATTTTTCTCTTTTTACAAAATATTTAGCAAGAAAAGAATTAAACCCTTCTTCAATAACAAGAAAAATAGCTTCAATTAAGGGCTTTTTCAGGTTTTTATGTTATAGACGTGACATCAAGAAAAATCCGTCTATTTCTGTTTCGTCTCCAAAATTACCCAAAAGACTTCCCAGAGTTTTAACTAAAAGTGAAATAGATAAAATTTTAAATCATAACCTCGATATTGAAAGTTTGGCGATAATTGAGCTTTTGTATTCGGCAGGGATAAGGGTTTCAGAACTTGTTAATTTAAAATTAAATAATATAGATTTAGTTCAGCAAGTTGTTAAAGTTTTCGGTAAAGGGTCGAAAGAGCGTATTGTTCCGATAAATAAAAGATGTATTGAAATATTAAAAAAATATCTAAAAAAAAGAGAGTTAAAAGCCTTAAAATATGATTGCGAACCATATTTATTCTTAGCTGATAATGGCAAAAAAATTTCAAGACAGAAAATATACAGAATAATAAAAGAACAAGGCGATTTTATTCATAAAAAAATTTCTCCTCATACAATTCGCCACAGTTTTGCAACGCATTTATTGGAAAATGGTGCAGACTTAAGGGTTGTTCAAGAGTTGTTGGGACATTCCAGCATTGTGACAACTCAATTATATACACATATTAGTAAAAAAACTTTAAGAGAAATTTATTTTAACATTAACGGTTGAAGTGATAAAATTAGATTATGGAAAAGAATATTGATTGGCAAAAAGAAGATTTAAACTACATTTGGCACCCATGCTCTCAAATGAAAGATTATGAAAAACTACCTCCGATTGTAATCGAAAAAGGAGAAGGAATTAATCTTTATGATGTAAATGGAAAATGTTACAAAGATGTTGTTTCGTCTTGGTGGTGTAATTTGTTAGGTCATTGTAACCCCGAGATTTCTAATGCGTTGAAAAAACAAGCAGATATTTTAGAACATGTTATTTTTGCTAATTTTTCTCATAAGGGGATAATTAAGCTTTCTATGGAGTTAGCAAAAATTTTACCTAAAGGGCTAAAAAAGTTTAATTATTCTGATAACGGGTCAAGCTCAATAGAAATGGCAATGAAGATGAGCTTTCAGTATTTTCAACAAACAGGTAAGCCCAGAAAAATTAAATTTATGGCATTAACTGATGGCTACCATGGCGAAACTATTGGAGCTTTGTCGGTTGGAGCTTGTGATTTATATTCTAAAATATATAAACCAATTTTAATGGATGTAATACATATTAAAGCGCCTGATTGTTATCATTGTCCTTTTAATAAAAATAGAGACAATTGTTCTTGTGAATGTGCTAAATTTGCTCAAGAATCTTTTGAAAAATATGCTGATGAAACTTGTGCAATTTTAGTTGAACCATTGTTGCAAGGTTCTGCAGGCATGAGGATATACCCAAGTTTGTATCTTAAAAAGTTAAGACAATTGTGTGATAAATATGATGTTCATTTAATCGCCGATGAAATAGCAACGGGTTTTTATAGAACCGGTAAAATGTTTGCTTGCAATCATGCAGATATTTCACCTGATATTATGTGTTTATCAAAAGGCTTAACCGGTGGTTATATGCCTTTTGCAGCTGTTGTTACGACTGACGAGATATATAATGCTTTTTATGATGATTACTTAAAACATAAGGCTTTTATGCATTCTCATACATATTCAGGTAATCCATTAGGTGCAAGTTGTGCACTAGCTGTTTTAGATATATTTAAAAAAGGGGAAATTCAAGAGCAGCTAAAAGAAACTACGCCATATTTTAATAATTTAATTAAAGAGAATTTCTTAAATCTTGATAATGTTGGTGAAGTCCGCTCGATTGGTTTAATTAATGCGATTGAGCTTGTTCAAGATAAAAAAGAAAAAATTCATTTTAATTCAAAATTAAGATTAGGTTATCAAATATACAATAAAGCTTTAAAAAAAGGTGTTTTATTAAGACCATTGGGCGATGTTATATATTTTAATCCGCCTTTAATAATCCAAAAACAGGATATGGATTATGCTGTAAAAGTTGCAAGAGAATGCACTGTTGAAACTTTAAAAGAAAATGGTTTTATGTAATTAAACAATAAATTCAATAGCTGAGCCTGTATGGTTTTGATTTTGTTTTTTTAATTTTTTAAGTCTTTGTTTGTCAAATATAAAATCAAATTTATCTTTTGTTTTTCCGTCATTGAATTTGCATTTTCTGTAGAATTTTTTTGCATTATTTGCACTAAAACCGATTATTAATTTTTCATCGGGATTGTTTGAAATTTGTGCAATAAAATTAATTAAAGTTTCTCCTAAATATTTGAATTTTCTTTTTTTTCTGGATGGCATACTTTCAAACAAGACAATATTTGTATAATTTTTGCCGTAATAAACATCTTTTGTTATTTCGCAAAAAGCCAGACAGTTGCCTTTTTTATCTTCTAAAACATAGTTTATGCTTATACCGTCATTTAAAGTTTCTTCTATTAAATCAAGATAATGATTGTTTTGCCAATCAGGAGAATTTACTGCTTTTAATAAATATCTTCTATCTTCAGGGGTATCTTCTAGTAGACTTATTTTGCAAGGTACAGGTTTGCTATCTTGCAAAACCATACATTTTGCAACTTGCTTTTTTTGAAAATTAATTTTAGATTGAAAATTTGATATGCGCATATTAAGTATAAAAAGTGTAAATACGAATTTTTGCTTAAAATTCAATTAATTCTTTATATGCTTTAATTGCATAGTTGTCAGACATGCCCGAAATATAGTCTATTATTGCTTGTTTGTAGTCCATTAAATTTTCTATATCATAAATTATTATATTTCTATATTTTCTTATTCTATGAGTTTTTTCATCAATATTGGAATATTTAATTAACCAATCAGTAAAATCATTTGATAATGTCGGATAAAATTTTGAATATTTTGATAGTTTTTTGATGGTGTTAAAGCCGTCATAATAATCCATTAAATAATCAAAAATGGCTTCTAAAACAAGTTTTGCATATTTCATAAATGGCTTAAAGCGTTTGTTTGAATATATTTTTTGATAGTTAAATTTTTTTATTTTATTCATCATATCAAAATAATCTTTTGAAAAAGTTAAACCATCATCCGGATTTGAATTTAAGCATAAATTTGTTATAAACTCATGGATTAAAGATGAGGTATTTACATCTTTAAATTTAATTTTCTTTTTCATAACTTCTTGAGCAATTTGCTTCATTGTTATCATATCTTCTTTATCAAAAAATTTGTAATTATAGGCATCTTGTATGTCTCTGCCTAAATATGCAATTTTATCTGATACTTTAACAACGCAGCCTTCATATGTATAGGGCATTTGTTTGCCTTTTTCGATTAAATTTAAATCTATATATTCATCTCTGGGTTTAATAAAATTTTCGTTCACTTCCCCGCAGTGGCATACTATTCCATCTCTTGTAGCGTAAGTTAAATTAAGATTTTCTTTAAATCCGTTGTAATTGGGAAGAGTGTCGATATAATCTATAAATCTGAGTGAATTTTTTTCATGCCAGAATTTTTTTTCAAATCCTTCTTTTTCCATTATTTTTGCAATTATAGTTTCACCATGGTGTCCAAAAGGGCTGTGCCCAAGGTCATGCCCTAAAGCTATTGCTTCAACAAGAGAAACATTCAAGCCAAGGGCTGTTGCAATTGTTTTGGAAATGCTTGCAACATGGTTTACATGTTCAATTCTTGTGCAAACATGGTCATTATTTGTTGCAAAAAATACTTGAGTTTTGTGTTTTAGTCTTCTATATGCGCTTGAGTGTAAAATTCTTGTGCTGTCTCTTTCGTAGTCTGAGCGTATGTCATAGGGTTTATGAGATAGCGGTGCTTGTCTTGTTATTGAATGAATCCATTTTGGATTGTTTTCGTCTGATGCGTAATCTTTAAATATGTATAATTTTTCTTTCATGGACTTCCTTTGAATATATTTTACGAACAAGCATAAAAAATTATACGCAATTCTACTGATTTTTAAATCATATATGTATTTTATTTTCAATATAATGCTAAAATTAACTTATGACAAAGCAGATGATTGTAGTAGCAGCGCTTTTAGTATATGTTTTGTTTAGGTCGTTTTTTATTGAGCCTAATTCTCTTGTTACGACAAATTATAAAATAGAAAATGCTGATTTAGCAGGCGTGAGACTTGCCTTTTTAAGTGATTTGCATTTAAGAAAAAATGATTATAACAAATTAAATAAAATTGCTATGATGACAAATAAGCAGCATCCTGATGTCATAATATTGGGCGGTGATTTTTTAAACGGGCAAAATTATAAAAAATCAATGAATGTTACTATGATTGGACAAAAGCTTTCAATGTTCAATATTCCAATTTATGCTGTATTGGGTCAACAAGATTGGTTGACTGATGGTACCCAAATAACACAAGATTTAGAATATGGAGGAGTGAAGGTTTTAGAAAATTCGAGCCGACGTGCCGTCATAAAAGGAAGATATGTAGATATAATTGGTCTTGCTGATTTAACAACAAGAGGAATTGATATAGAAAAGGCATTTTACAGGACAATGCGTCCTAGAATACTTGTTACTCATAATCCTGACGTATATTATGATGTTATGGAAGATGTGGACTTGATTTTAGCAGGTCATACCCATGGTGGTCAGTTTATTTTGCCTTTTACTCCGCCGTTGTTTGTTCCGTCTAAGTTTGGTGTTGAATTTGCAAGCGGATTAATACATATAAGAAAAAATAAAATGATAATATCAAAAGGTATAGGAACAAGTGTCTTGCCTGTTAGGTTGAATTGTAAACCTGAAATAGTAATTGTAGATTTTGTGCCTGTAGGCTCTATTGTTGATACAAAAGCAAAATAAAACTTTATAAATCTAGCTTTTTTTGTTTGGATTATACTATAATTAATTTAGCAGTTTATTGGTTATTGAGAGTATGTATATTATTTGGACAATATTAGGTATTTTATTTTTGGCTTGGGAGATGAAAAAAACAAGCCCGATAAAATTAAGCTTGGCTTCGTCTTCTATGTTTTGCGCAATATTTGCATATAAAATGCCTGAGAATATATATTATCAACCCTTATTTTTCTTGGGGTTTTTCTTGATTTTTACTTTATTAATTGAAACGGTATTGAAAAAAGAACAAAACGAGTTTTTAAAAGAGAAAAAATTAAAAGAATATATTGGAAAAATTGCAACAGTAAAAAAAGATATAGGTAAAACTCTTTCTATAGATGGCATTGGTCAAATTGATTTTAATAATCAGTTATGGAGTGCAAAAAGTGTTGATGATAAAGAGATTAAAGCCGGCGCTAAAGTTGAAATTGTTTCAAAAGAAAATAAAATCATGAATGTTAAGGTAGTGAACAATGGAAAAAATTAATAAAAGACTTTTGATTGTTGATGATGATAAGCAAATTAGGGAACTTTTGGCTTTTGATATAGCACAAAGCGGCTATATAGTTGATACGGCACTTGATGGGCAAGAGGGTTTAAAAAAAGCATTAGAAAATAATTACGATTTAATTTTGCTTGATGTCATGATGCCAAAAATGAACGGCTATGATGTTTGCAAAAACATCAGAATAGCAAAACCCGATGTACCGGTATTGTTGCTTACTGCAAAAGGTACAATTGAAGATAAAACTCAAGGTTTTGACTGTGGTGCTGATGATTATCTTATTAAACCTTTTGAAATACAAGAGGTGCTTTTAAGAATAAGAGCCTTGTTAAGAAGGGGTGAAAATAGTCAAAAACAAAGCACAAAGGAAGTTTTAAGAGCCGGAGATATTGAGATTTTGCCTGATAGCTTAGAAGCTTTAATCTTAGATAAAAAAGTTAAATTAACTCCAACAGAGTTTGAAATTTTATATTGTATGATGCAACATATAAATTCTCCAGTAACTTTAGCTACTTTATTAGATGAAGTTTGGGGGTATGGCAGCGATGAAGATGTTAGAATGGTAAGAGTTCATGTGGGTGGTTTGAGGCAAAAAATTGAACAAAACACAAGAAATCCAAAATATCTTCATACGGTTGTAAATGTAGGCTATAAATTAACGCCTTTTGGTTCTTTTGAGGAATAAAATGAAACCTTTAAAAATTGTTGAACAAATTATAATAGTTCTTGTTTTGGCTGTATTAATTCCTATTGTTACAATAGGGATAATTATTTCTAATGTTTCTCAACAAAGTGTTAGGTCAGAATTGGCCAATAACACATCTTTGATGGCTCATTATGTTGGTGACGCCATTGAAAGTTATGTTAATTTAAGTCAGGCTCAACTTAATCAAATGGCTTCAGGGTTTAATTATATTCCTGATACAATGTCAAAAATTCAATATTTTGACGATATAGAAGTAAAAACAAAATTATTTAAAAATCTTAATGTAATTAAAAAAAATCAAATCCCAAAACAAAAATATAATATTAAAAACGGGATGATGACTTTGGTTGCACCGATAGAGTCAGAAAAAAACTATTATCTTTCAGCACAGATTAACTTAGACATTTTTAATACACTTTTGGGAAAAGATAATATAAAAGGAAGAAATATTTTTGTTTTTGACTATAAAACAAAAGATTTAATAATTACAAATGCTAGCGATTACCATGCTGACACTATTTTGAGTGGTTTTAATATAGATACTGTTGATGATGTTGGTTTTTTTGGCAAGAAAAATACCCCAAAGGCGTTTTATAAGATAGATAATCCAACTTGGGTTGTTGTTGTTGATACCACTCAGAAAATTACCGCAAAAACAATCAATAAGGCTCGCTATAGGATTATTGCTTCTTTAAGTATAGCTGCGTTATCTATAATTATCATAGTAAGTTTATATACATATTACTTGTATATTAATATAAGGCAATTATTTAAGGGTATAACGGCAATTTCTAAAGGAAATTATGATAAAAAAATTCATTTGATTAAGAGCCTTTTTACTCCATATGAAACAATTTTTATTGCAAAAGAATTTAACTACATGGCAAATAAAATTAAAATTTCCTATAAGGATTTAAAAGAAAAAAATAAAGAGCTTCAAAAATTAAATGAGTTTAGAGAAAATCTTGTAAATGCTACAAGTCATGAGTTTAGAACACCTTTGACAAGTATAATTGGCTATACTTCAAGATTGTTAAGACATGACATTAAGCTTGATGAAGAAACGAGAATTAAATCGCTTCAAATTATTAAACAACAAGCTCAAAGATTATCAGGCATGGTTGAAGACTTGCTCGTTATTCCGGAACTTGAAAGTTATAGTTTAAAATTTAATATTCAAGAGGTAGATTTGGCTGATTCGATTTCAAGAGGATTGGAGTATTTAAATAATCAGGAAATTGCTTTCGAAGTTGATATTGCGCGTGATTTAAATTATGTATATGCTGATGATTATAGATTGGAACAAATTATAATCAATCTTGTAGATAATGCTATGAAATATTCTCTTGATAGGGCGCCTGTTAAAATAAAAGCATATAATGACAATATGGCTCCTGTGGTTGAGATAATAAATAAGTGTGAGAAAATTTCACCTGAGATTAAAGAAAAATTATTTGAAAAATTTATAAGAGTTGATTCAAATTTAACAAGAACAACAAGAGGCACAGGTCTTGGATTGTATATTGTTAAGGGGTTAGCTGAAGCTATGAAAATAGATATTAATCTTGATGTTGATGATGAATTTAAAATTACATTGAAATTTAATGATTATGTTAAATGATTTTATGCAAATAGCTATTGATGAAGCAAAAAAAGTTAAGGTTGATATTCCTGTGGGTGCAATTATAGTTAAAGATAATAAAATAATTGCAAGTGAAGTTAATCAAAAAGAGCTGCTAAACAAAACAATTTATCATGCTGAAATTTTGGCTATCAATAAGGCAAATGAAGTTTTAAATTCTTGGCGATTGGATGATTGCGACATGTATGTTACGCTTGAGCCTTGTCCAATGTGTATGTGGGCAATTTTAAATTCAAGAATTAAAAGACTTTATTTTGGAGCGTATGACATTCAATATGGCGCAGCGCAAAGTGTTCTGAAATTGTCTAAAATAGCTAATTCTAAAATTGAAATTTATGGCGGAATTAAAGAAATAGAATGTAATAAAATTCTTAAAGACTATTTTAGGGGGTTAAGATGAAAGAAATTTTAGATACCCTTGTTCAAAAATATGAAACTTCTGATTTTATAAATAATGACCCGATAAAATTTCCACATAAATATAAAAATAAAATTGATATTGAAATTTCGGCCTTTATTGCTTCATTGTTTGCCTTTGGAAAAAGAGAATTATTTATTCAAAAACTGGAATATCTTTTTTCTTTGTTCGATAGTCCATATGAGCTTATTTTAAATTACAAAAAGGCTTCAATAAATGATTTTATTTATAGATTTATAAAAAGCGAAGATTTATTTGAGCTTTTAAGATTGTTGAATAAATTATATGTTTTGGATAAATCTTCTTTAGAGGAATTGTTTTATGAAAAAAAAGACAGGTTTCAAAGGGTAGTTGATTATTTTTATTCTAATTCAAATTGCCCTGATAATCTTGGGTTTTGTTTTTTGTTTGCCAAACCGCAAAATAAATCAGCCTTAAAAAGAATAAATATGTTTTTAAGATGGATGGTTAGGGATGGAAATGTGGATTTAGGATTATGGAAGGGAATCAAAAAGCATGAGCTTTTAATTCCTCTAGATACCCATGTTGCAAGAATTTCAAGGGAATTTGGATTATTGAAAAGAAAACAAAATGATTTTAGGGCAGTTATTGAACTAAGCGAAAAATTAAAAGAGTTTGATGAATTTGATCCTGTTAAATATGATTTTGCGCTTTTTGGGCTTGGAATAGAAAGAAGTTTAAAACGCTAAATTCTCTATATATGTTATTTTTGGCTCATCATTTTTATTTAATATAATTCCAATAGCGTCTATTTGATATTTTTTATATTTTTTTGAAATGTTTTGCATATAATATAGTGCACATTTATAAATTGATTTTAATTTGGTTTGATTAATTGCTTCCAAAGGTGTGCCGAAAATACTCTGTGTTCTTGTTTTTACTTCTACAAAATGAATTGTGTCATCTTTTTGAGCTATTATATCAATTTCAGCTAAGCGAGAATAGCGGTAATTTAATTCTAAAATTTTAAACCCTTTTTTTATTAAGAAATTTTTTGCTAATTGTTCGCCATATTTGCCAATCGTTTTATTTGTCATAAAATAATTGTAAGACAAATATTTTTATATGGAGTAAAGTTTAATGGAATTACTTAAAAAGACAG
>CALURR010000014.1 GCA_944323195.1 Candidatus Gastranaerophilales bacterium | reverse complement strand
ATGCATATGTTGTCACTTTTACCCCTTTCTTTTGAGGTTATATTTATCAATATCGAAAAAACGTCATTTATATATTTTTATTTTCCAACCCTATAAAATAAAAGTCACCCGTTTTTCGTATCTCTATAGCGAAAATTTAAATGGTCGTTTTCAAGTTCAATGATTAAAGATAATAGTGGTATAGCTAATATACAAGTAAAATAATTAGCTTCAGCTAAGATAGCTTAAATACAACTTGATAAAAAGTTCTAAATTATATTTAGAACTTTTTATTTATGATAATTTATAAAAATTTTAAATATTTCGATTAAATCATTACTTATTTTTATGTAATCATTGTATAATTCATTAAAACTTTTAGAGGAATATTTTTTATTATTAAAGGTAAATTCTTTGATGATTATATCAAAATTTCCACCTATTTCTCGATTGTATTTTATAGAAATTGAGGTATCAATAACATCGTTATGCTTGACATAATTGCACAAATCTCTTAAATATTGATAATATTTTGAGTTACGTATATTTTTAATTTCATTCGCAATTTCGTTTGGTAAATAAGTTGTTTTCTTTAATAATTTGTTGTACAAAGTATCGTTGAAATATATCTTTTCACGTTTTTTTGATTGTAAATTAAATATTTTATGCATAATAATAGCAAATACATCTGTTAACCCTATTGTGGTGATAATAATATATTCAATCATAGCTTCAATTTGAAGATAATTATAAGCATCTTTATTGATTGATTTTAAAAAATTATTTTTTATATAATCATTGGCAGATTGTATTTTTAATTCTTTATGGGCATAAACTTGCATAATTTCTTTTGGATAATAATATCCTAAATCCTCTATCGATTTTTCCAAATCTTTTAAGTTTATCGCCACGTCTTATTAGTTTCCTTCAATAATTTTTATTTCACTATCTGTTAAATCATAGAGTTTATATACTTCTTGGTTGATAATTTTATCAAGATTGTTAATTTCTGATTGAATTTGGTTTAATTTTTCTGATTTTTCTTTGTACCAAGCAATAAGTTCTTCTTTTTGAGAAAGTGAAAGCTTGACTTTTTGTTTTTCAAGTTCTTCTATAAATGGGTGAACTCCAAGCGTGTAGAATTTTTCGAGATTTTTGCTTATTTTTTCAGGCTGATATTCAGTTTTCATAAGCTCAATTGCAGAATCAATCCCATTATGTAATTGTTTATTCAACTCAATCATCTGTTCTGCTTTTTGTGCTAGACTTTGCTGTCCTTCATTTGTTGTATTAATGATTGGCATTTTTTTTATATTATTTGGTTTAACTTGTGCAAAATTTCTTCCTTTTTCTTGTGCAATAGAATTATATGTGTATTCAAATAATTTTGAATTAAGTAATGCAAGTATAAATAAGGGGTTTATATTATCTTTCAAAACAATACACAAAATACTGTCTAAACAATAAAATGCAGAAGTATCAAACATTGCAATAATTTTATCCCCAGTTTGTCGCATTATAATTTTGTTAGGATAAAACAATTCAGGTATACGTTCTCTGTGTAATGCGAAATAAGGTGCATCAGTATTTCTTTTTTCTAAATCTTCTTTGTAATCTAATAAATATTTTTTTGCATTTGGGTATTTATCAATATTTTCATTAGCTTTTATCAAAATGACACATTTGTTATCATATGAAACATTATACCTGGTTATATTAGAGCCTTCATATATTTCTTTAATAATTTCCTTTTCTATATTTAACTCATTGGCTTTATCTTTGGTTATTATAAATATAGGATTTTTACTTGTTGTTACTCCGTAATTAGCTAATTTAATGTAATTTTCAAAAGTAGAATTATGTTTAAATAATTTGTCAATAATATTATTTGATAAATTATCAAGACCAAAAATTTTGTTCTCATTTAAAAGTATATTTTGAATATTTGTACCTTGTAAGTAATCACAAAAATTAATTTCAATATTAGAATTTTTATATTCTCTAAAGTCACCTAATAAATAGTAGTATTTTTCATTAACCTTGGTTTTTTTCAAAATAAAAATACAAGTTGGTACTTCCGCATCTTCAAAAATTCCATCACCCAAATTTAAAATTGCTTTTATTTCAAAATGTTTTAATATAAATTCTCTAGTTTTTTTGTCTTCAAGTTAATATAGTAATGTATTTGGTACAATAAATGAAAAATATCCATCTTCTTTTAATAAATTATAAGCTTGTCTAATAAAAAAATTGTAGGTATTAAGAGTTCTAATTACTACATCTTTATAATTATCTTGAAAATATTTTTTTGAAATATCATCTACTTTAGCTCCATACGGTGGATTTCCTATGATTACGTCAAAACCACCACCTGACATTATATCTTTAAATTGTACATTCCAATTAAATGCTTTGTCGTTCGCTACATCAGGATCATCTATTAAAGAGTTTCCGCATTTTATATTGTTATCTAAATTTTGCAATGGCTGATCTTTTTTGGCTGTTATTAGCCATAGTGCTAGTTTTGTAATTTCCACACTTTCTTTATTTAGGTCGACTCCAAATATATTGTTCAATAGGATTGAGCGGTCAGTTTCTGCTATATTTATATGGCTGAACAAATTTAATTGTGATTTTTTTGTCTTTTTTATATTTTCTTCCGTTCTGATTTCCCACTGTTTTCTTAAAAATTGATGTGCTTGATTTAAAAAAGCACCACTTCCGCAAGCGGGGTCTAGAATTTTTATTGTTTCCAATTTATCAGGATTTTCTTGCAAATAAGCTCCAATTGTTTGTTCGACAATATATCTTGTGATATATTCAGGAGTATAAAAAATTCCGTCTTTTTTGCGTTTTGATTTTTGTTTATTTTGTTTAATTCCGTCAATTTCTGCTTTGATTTGTTCCAAGTCATTTAAGGATTGTTCAAAGATATGTCCAAGAATATTAACATTCAAATCGCTCTCAAAATCGTAACTTGCAAGCTCAATTACTTCTTTCCATGCTGAATCTTTTATTTTTATATTATCTAAAATTTCGTCATAGGCAAAAAGTCCGCCATTGTACCTGTTAATTGGAGGTTTTACTTCGTTATTACCTTCGTCAATTGATGTAAAAAGTCCTTTGATAATCTGCCAAATTTTTTCGTCTGTCTGTATGGGTAAATTTTTGCCTGTCTCGTAGTAGTTTTTCAAAGTAAAAGGTGGTAAAAGTGATATATTTGAATCTTCGAAAAAAAAAAAAAAAACAAGTCTATCTAACAATTTTTGTGTTTTTTCTAAAAGACATTTTTTATCAATATTCGGATTATGCTCGCAGATATGTTCAAATAAAAACTTACGTAAATTTTTATAATTTTTGTAAAACTCCTTTGTTATTTCTTCTTCATTTTTGCTTGTATCTTTTACAAGATTATCAAGTAGAGAATTTCTGTTTTCGTCTAATAAATTTTGTTTGGATAAACAAAAATAAAATCTTTTAAATTCTTTTTCATCATCAAGTTTTAAAATCTCAAAACTTTCGTAATAGCCCTGACCTCTGTCTTTGTTATAAAGTCTGATTTCTTTAAAGTTGGATACTATAATCCAATCACATCTATCAAATTTTGAGGAGTAACTGAATGCTTGGCTTACTGGAGAATCGTAATCTTTTCTTGTAGATTGTTTTTTATCAAGTGATGTATTTGCGTCTTTAAGTTCTATGACAGCTCTTGTTATATTTTTATTTTTTGAAAAATACCCTAACGCTCCATCAGCTTTTGTATCATCTATTTCGGTTTTAGCTTCGTTAATCATATACCATTCTTCAGGAGAATCGTGCATTTCAGAATAACCTAAAATAATACCAAAAAATTTACTTAAAAAAGCGGATTGTATTCGAGTTTCTTTGGTTTTATCATAATTTCCGTTTTTGATTGATTCCTGCCAATTACCAAGAATTTTTTGTACTCTTGCAAAATTATAATCTTTTGGAAAATCAAAGTTGTTTAAATATGATTGTAATAATTTTTTATTAAATAACATAAATCATACTCCTGCTTAAATTCATTCTAATATAAACAAAGCAAAATTTGTGGGTTTTAACTTGCCTAATAAAACAAAACATTAATTTAACAGGTGACAATGTTGAATACAATTTTGAAAATATTGAGGAAATTGCTCAAAACAAGTTTTACAGTCAGGAGATACAATAACTTTAAATTCGTTTGTATATATCATGGGTTCATTAAATTCACATTTATTTTCATTACTATCAAGCTGAATAATAGGTGATACAACATAACGATTTTTTTTATTTCGTGCAGTTTTTAGATAGTCAGTAACAAACGGGTTATTAACCATAAGGCGGTAGCGAGTTTTTGCATCCGCATGCAAATTTTTGTCAGTTACACGCTTATTGTACTCAATTTTTTTATAATATTCATACAAATTCCATGCTGATTCAGGCAACAAATCAATTCCAATATTTATTGGAGCTACCCATATATCATATCCGTCACGATATTGTATTTTTTTATAATTTACATCTTTTTTCTTCATGTATAGGTTAATTATACGAGCAATAGTTGATTGCGGATGATTAGTGAGTAAATTTTGATTCCATAATATTCCTAATTTATTGGCAATATCTACAACAGAAATCCAGCGGTTTTCTGTATATATAATATTGTGAATAATTTCAAGATAATAGCTTAAATTTCTTGGAGTTTTGTTGTTGTTAATTTCTTCCATGGCTTAACCTTTTTATTTTTATAGACAAGTTATTATACTCTAAATTATTCCATCTATATATTTAAAACTATTTTTATATTTAAATCTAATTACTTATTTATTATTTCCTTGATTTTTCCGTTGCGATTATCAAAATCAAGAGTAATAATTGCCTTAGAATTTTTTGTTGCAATTATATTTATTGTTTTTGATTTAAAACCCTCTGGCATATCATCTTGCATGTAATAAATATCAGGTCTATAAAGAATAAGAACTTCATCTGAATATTTTAGGATGTTTTCAGGATCGTTAAAATTTTTATTTGTTGGAATATTAAATTCGTTATTTACAGTTTCTAAATTTATTTTTGTAGTGATAAAAATTGTTGTTTTGATTTTATCTATTATATTTTTTAATGTTTTTAAAATTTCTTTGATGTCAAATTTTTCGTTTGTTCTAATCTCATCTATTCCATCAATAAATACATAGTTAGGTTTTATAGAAATAATTTCATGTATAATTTTTTCCAATTTGTATAATGAACAATCATAAATTTCTAAATCCCAATCTTGCATTTCGTGTATAGTTGTATCTAATTTCAGTTTCTCTTCTTTTGTTAAGGTAGAATTCATAAAAACTTTACATAGAGGTATGTCTATATACGTACATATTAAAAATTTTGCAAAATTTTCTCTTGTGTTTTCTAAGTTAAAATACATGCATTTATTATTATTTAGTATTTGGTTTATCAGTATATTTCTTAACAAAGATGATTTACCGCTTGAGTTAACTCCCCCGATTGTAATTAGTAAACCACTGCTACATGCTGAAAGTATTGAATCTAGTTCAGAATATCCTGTCGTAATACTTTGCGCTGTGTTATCTATAATATTGCTGTATATTCTTTTTAGTAGTTCTTTGTCCATTTTTTGTTTTTCACGAAAATCAACATGGTGCGGAAAAATTAATTTTATTCGTTTAGAATGTTGAATAATTACGAGAATAATTATAAGTCGTACTTTTATTTTAGTTATAATACTATAATTTTTCAAGAGATTATCATGTTTGCTGATGGGCGGAATATATATAACACTTATAATAGTTAAATTTTAAAAATGTTTCTGCAAAGCATTGATTATATCTATATAAAGATCAA
>CALURR010000013.1 GCA_944323195.1 Candidatus Gastranaerophilales bacterium | reverse complement strand
TCCAAAAATGCTTATTCAGCAGCTAAAGGAGTTAGAGTCTGATGGCATAATAAAAAGAAAACTTTATCCTGTTGTTCCGCCAAAAACAGAGTATTCTCTTACAAAGAGGGGCGAGCTTTTAATTCCTGCGATTATAGAATTAAATAAATGGGGAATGAATTATCTGAAAGAAGAAGGCATCCCCTGTGCATATAAAGGTGATATTGAGTCAGATAGCGTTTAGATATATTTTATTATTTTGGCGGGATTTCCTGCAACAATTGCATTATCCGGCACATCTTTTGTTACAACAGAGCCTGCTCCGACTACCGAATTTTCACCTATTGTTACCCCGCGTAAAATTGTTGCTCCTGCGCCTATCCAGCAGTTTTTCTTAATGCGAATGGGTTTACAGGTAATTATTGCTCTTTTGTCTAAGTCATGGTTATTTGATATAAGCTGGACATTTGCTGCAAGCATAGTGTTATCTTCAATGGTTATTGTCCCTGATGCCATCATAAGAGAGCCATTCATAACAACTACATTGTTGCCTATTTTTACCTTGTCTAAATGAACTCCGCAAAGAGGTGTCCTGATATCGGTATTTACACCCCTGTTTGGCATAAGCTTATCTAAAATTTCCGTATATTCCTTTGTGTAGGGCATTGTATGATTTAAACGAAAGACATCTTGGACTTCCTGCTTTAATTTGTCGGCATCTTCTTTGCTTAATTTGCTCATATCAATTCTAAGTTCTTCCATTTCTCCTCCACATTGCTTTGCTAATTAAAATAACAGTAAATGCTGCTATTTTCAACAAGTTTATAATTGTTTCTTTCTTGACACAAACTGTAATGCAAATATAATAATTTAATACGATATTTGAGGAGTTGTTATGAGTAGAAAGATTTTTAGCTTATTTATATGCTTTGTGTTTTTAGGCTCGCTTTCAACGCTTAGTGCAAGTGCTTTTAGCTGGTTTGGTTTTGGAAATGATAATTCACAAGTCATTATAAATACAGGCGGACACCCTGACCCTGCCTGCTACCATGGCTGTGGTCACAAAAAGCCTCCAAAGCCGCCAAAAGGCCCAAAACATAAACCGAAACATGAACATCATAAAAAACCCCAAAAACCTCACAAATGCTATTTTTGGTGGTGCAAGTAGTTTCTTACCATAAATTTATAAGCAAAAGTAAATTGATACTCATGTTTAATATATTAATTTTTATTAATATTTATTTTTATCTTGTAAATATTGTTTGTATATATTAGAATCTCAATAACTAGTTGGCTTTTGGATTTGAGGTTAATATGAATGAGTATCTCAAGATTGATATAAAAAATATTAAGGGTATCAAAGAGGCACATTTAGAGTTGCCAATTACAAATGGAATATTTGCATTGGTTGGAGAAAATGGTAGCGGTAAAAGTACGATTTTACAGTCATTTGCCCAGTTGATTCGTCCACAGAATGCTCTTTTTTCACTAAAATACAACGATTATTATAGCGACTCAAATATTTGTTTTGAAGGGCTTGAGCACAGAGACAACTGGTTGGTGGAAAACAACAGATGGAAGAATTCAATAATTGAAAACAGGAAATATGTTAAAGTATGCAATGGTAAGACAAGGCTTGAAAACAACAATATAAAACTGTACGGGATGTATGAAGGTAGTTTGTTTGTTGGTACAAGATTTAGTGATTCAACAATTGTGGACAATAAATTTAATGAAGGTTCAATTGATTTTGAAAGGGATTTAGTAGAGGCCGATAGGTACGTTATTGAAAATTTGAGCTACATACTGCATGGCGATAAGACTCATTATACTAACTTATACAGACTGAAAAATCGTAAACTCAGGGAAAGTTTAAATTTGAAGAATTTGCCATACTTTATACTTGGTAATCATGACAGGGTAATAAGCCAGTATAGAATGAGTTCTGGAGAGTGTCTGCTTATTTCATTGTTGCATTTTATCTATAATTCAATAATACGGCAAAGTTTACCTTTAAACATACCAATTTTAATGCTGCTTGACGAGATAGAACTTGCTCTCCATCCGAGTGCTGTTTCGCGTTTTTTGGATTTATTGAATGATATTGTTTGCAAGTATAAACATGTTTCGGTTTTCTTAACAACACATGCAGCAGAAGTTATTAGAAAAATAGAGCCTTCTAATATATATAAGCTTGAAAATAATGATGGTGTGATAACATATGTTAATCCTTGCTACCCATCGTACGCTATAAGGGATTTGTATTCGCATTGTGGTTATGATTATTTGATATTGTGTGAAGATGTTTTAACAAAGAAAGTTATTGAACATGTATTGCAAGAAGAAAATCTTACAGATAGCAGACTTGTACATGTTTGTCCGGTTGGCGGCTGGCGAAATGTTCTAAAACTTCATATCGAACTTTTGCAAAATAATATACTGGGCACATCTACAAATATCACAAGTATTTTGGACGGTGATATTGAAGAGGATTGTGGAAATGAAAAGCAATTCAGTGGTATTAGAAAATTATTTTTGCCTATCCCAAGTATAGAAAAGTGTTTTTACAATATTTTATATGGTGACAAATATGCCAAGGCTCTCAAAAAGAAAATAAATGATAGATTTTTTACGGTAAAGTCAATTGATGAGCTAAAATCCGAATTTGAAAGAACTCGAAATACAGTAAGAGAAGAGGACAATAAAAAGTTGTACTCTCATCTAAAAAAGGACTTATCGAACAGAAAAATTGACGAGAATGAATTCATAGCAAATTTGTTGCCAATATTGTTTGAAGAGATTCCAATCGATGAGTTTGCGGGACAACTCAAGAGTATAATTTCTAAATCTCATGTTCATTAGGTTTTTTGCACCCCTCTTGTTTCTATTGACAAGAACAAAAATTTTGTTTATAATGTTTCTATCAATAAGAACAAGGGATAAAAATGCAAAGTATAGAAGAACTTTCAGTATTGCTCAGTAAAATGACACAGAAAGATATAAATATTTTCTTGCATGAAATTTTAACTGACAGTGAAATTTCCGACTTGTCAAAACGATGGCGTAT